>SLGQ01000090.1 GCA_007136595.1 Candidatus Sumerlaeota bacterium
AGAAATTCTCGAAAGTTATGGGAAAGAAAAAGAAAAGTATCTTGACAGACTCAGAGCCAGCTTCAATTTATGGGGAAAATACTAATATTTTTCTGACGATCTTATCACAAATCTAAATAGTTCAAAAATTGATTTTTAATAGTTTTTTCATTATAATGTCGTCCGGTTTGAAGCTCTGTACGCAATGGAGGTTACATGAGATTAAAGGTTATTGATTCACAAAGATGTGTCGGATGTCAAAGTTGTATGTTTGCATGTTCAAGAAGATTCGGACAAGCCGGGCTTGCTAACACCTGCATGAATGTTGTTTCAGCAGGCGGTATGTCAAAAGGGTTCAAAGTCATTGTCTGCAGAGCCTGCAAGGAGCCGCCATGTGCAAAAGCATGCCCTGTTGATGCACTTCTTGTAAATCCCAAAGGTGGTGTAAAACTGAAATCAGAGCTTTGTGTCGGTTGCAAGAACTGTATTGACGCATGTATTCTCGGCGCTATCCAATGGAATGAAGAGACGGCAAAACCGCTTGCATGTATCCAGTGCGGATTCTGTATAAAATACTGTCCCCACCATGTATTAGAATTAGTTGAACATTAGGAGGTCACCATGAAAGTTGAAAATTCTTTTTCCAAAATCCTTTATATTGACCTCTCTAAAATGAAGTTTTCCGTAGAGGAGAGATATGATCTTTTTTCCAAATATCTTGGAGGAACGGGTGTAGCAACTCAGCTTCTCAAAGAAAACTGCAAAGAGGGTGCGGATCCTTTGTCGGAGGACAATGCTCTTATCCTCGCAGTAAGCCCTTTTGCAGGAGTTTTTCCCCTTGCTTCAAAAACTGTTGCAATGTTCAAGTCACCCCTCACTGGCGATCTTGGTGAAAGCCACGCCGGAGGAAGAAGTGCCGTTGCAATAAGAAGTACCGGATACGGAGCTATAGTAATAACCGGTAAAAGCTCAAGCCCTGTATATATTTCGATTCATAACGGCAAGGTAAGATTTAGAAATGCCTACACACTCTGGGGAATGAGAAGCTGTTTTCAGGCTGGAGCCATAATCAGGGAAAGAGAGAGCGGATCGGGAATAAGAGCCATAATGAGAATTGGGAAATCGGGTGAGAACGGTGTTGCATATTCCGCTGTTACAACTGAAACTTACAGACATTTCGGAAGACTCGGTATGGGTGCTGTAATGGGATCAAAAAACCTTAAAGCACTTGTTGTTTCAGGAAAAAATTCAATTCCACTTGCAGACAAAAAACTATATCGTGAAGTTTATAACGAAATATACGATGCCGCTGTAAAATCTGATGTGATGAAAAAATACCACGATATTGGAACTTCAGGGAATGTTCTTTCTCTACAGAAAATCGGCGCTCTTCCAACAAGAAATCTTCAGGAAGGAAAATTTGAAAATGCAAAAGAAATTGACGGTGTACACATTGCTGAACACTATCTTGGCAGAAGAGTTGCATGTGCCCACTGTCCTGTAGGCTGTATTCATATCGCGAACATCAGAGAGCCTCATCCCAACGAACCTTATTTCTATAAAACTGCTCAGGTGAGCTATGATTACGAGCTTCTTTTCGCACTTGGTTCAATGCTTGGAATAGGTGATGAAAAAGGGATGCTTAAACTTATTGATGAAGTTGAAGCATACTGCCTTGATGCCATGTCAACGGGTGTAGTTCTTGCATGGGCAACGGAAATGTTTGAAAAAGGACTCATCAACAAAGACCATCTTAACGGCATTGAACTCAAATGGGGTGATGCAGAAACTTATGAAAAAGCAGTTGAATACATAGTTGAACAGCCCAATGATTTTTACAAAGCTCTGGCAAAGGGTGTGGCTCACGCTTCAAAAATTTACGGTGGTGAAGATTTTGCACTTGCTTTTGGAAAGAATGAAATGCCGGGATATCATACAGGTCCGGGATGTCATATCGGATATGCTATCGGAACAAGACACTCCCATCTCTGCAATGCCGGATATTCGCTTGACCAGAAAATGATCGTTGACGGAACAAAAGAAACACCTCAGTCAATTGTTGACAGTCTCATGAAAGAAGAAAAATGGAGACAGATACTCTCCTCTTTGAACCTTTGCTTCTTTGCAAGAGGTATCTATACGATGGATGTCATTAAACGGGGCTTGAAATCTGTAGGATTTGATCTGACAGAAGAAGAAATAAACAGTATCGGTGAGCAGGTCTATGCCGAAAAATATTCTTTCAAATTCCGGGAAGGATTCTCTTTTGCAGACCAGAAATGGCCCAAAAGAATCTTTGAAACAAAATCCCCTTCAATCGAATTTGACTCTAAGTTCATGGATGAAGCACTTGCTTATGCAGAAAAAAAGATAAGAGAACTGCTTTAAGGCCATAATTCCATTTTCAACTTTGCTCTGATAAAAAGGTTGTATTTACTCTTCCATTCCGGGTTCTGCCTGATCATTATCGGAAACTTCGGGTTCCTCGACTTTTTTACACCAGTTACCTTCATGTCTGACAAAAACATGTTTTTCCCGAAAGGGTGAAAGATAGAGGGTGTTGTCATATTTCATGGCGATTCTTGTTCCTCTGTTGCCGCCAAGAGAAAATGTCTTGCCTCCGGCACTTATTTCAAGCCCTTTGTCAAAACCGTAAGCTTTACTGAAATCAGGTTTCCAATCACCCACTTCCTGCCCCAATCTGATCTGCGGAAGAGCTGAAATTATCCGGTTAACCTGAAATTCATCAGCAGGGCAATCCTCCTCTTTTACGAACCAGTCTGCACCTCTCTTTTCAAAAGTAACTGTCTGACCTTTTTCAATGTTTTTTATTGAAACAATTGCAAAGTTTGATCGTTCAGGATCAAAAAGTGTCCGCTGTTCCCTTTCCATATCTGTCGAAACTTGCCGTCTCATACCTTCGCGGTTAAGAATAATAAGTGAAACTATCCCGATGAATACAGCCAGTAAAATGATGTTTTGCTTGCTCATGATACCCTCCCTGATAATTTGTTGCGCCATATCATCCTGAATATTCCGAAAATTACTACCAGTATAGGCATAAGAAGAATTCCTATCCACTTTATGATAACTTTGGCATTTTCACTTATTCTGGGATTAATGAAAGTGTATCCGTCACCCCTGCTCCTTATATTCATCAATTCTGTGCTGTTTGTAAGATAGTCAACCATATTAAGAAAGAATATGCCGTTTGAGCGGAAATTCCGCATTGTTGTATCAAGTATGAATTCCGGTGATGAAATCAGAAGAACTGAAGCCCCTGCGGCTGCCCTTTCTATGAAATTTCCGCCACTTTCTTTTATTATTTCAGGAAGGGTATCTTCCGTGAAGTGACTTTTAAATCCCCCTTCTCCAAGAACAGCAAGATCATAAACATCGAAACGGCTTTTTGACGGGGTTTGTATCTGTGTCGGATCAAGAACGACCATCCCCGCTTCAGTCCAACTTTTTCCCGATGATCTTGCAAGAGTCCTGTATCTCACTCCGTCAACTTTATTGAGCGAAATGGAACTTGCAAAAGAAAATGCGAGGGTTCCCGAATCTCTTACCGGACCGGGGAAATCTTCACCTATCTGATCGGGACCAACTTTGATCCAGAGAGGATAAGGGGTCATAAATCTCATATTCCCCTGAGGAACCATCACAGAATAGTTGAACAGGTCATGAACCATATCTTTATTCAGCTCAAAACCGTAACTTTTAAGCATATCTTCATAGTTAAAGCTCCTTGCCTGGGCAAAACCCTGCTGAGATATCTGAAGCCCTGACTGAAGAACAATGAGCCTGCCTCCCCCCATAACAAATTGATCGACTGCGAACTTTTCCCAAGGGGTCAAATTTGCCGCTTCATGAATTACAACAATTGAAGTGTCATCAGTAAAAAACTCCCCTTCACTTATCTTTTTTTCTTCGACCACATACATCTCTTTCAAAGCTTGGGCAACTGCCCTTGTATCTTCATGAATTGAACGACCGGGAGGCATTTGAGCCATAAGCTGCGCCCTCATCTGAGGATCGAGATCGGGTGGAAGATTGGGTTTTTTATCAAGAAAAACTATCCTTTCGTTTTTTTCTCCCGTAAGTTTCAAAATGGCTGATGTCAATTGAAACTCCACATCATTTATCGACATTATGACAGGGATAACTTCAGACCTGTCCTCATAATAAAGAGCGATCCCCATATATGCAGACTGTAATTCCTCTCTGTTCTGACTTATGACATTAAGTTGTATCTGCTGAATCCCCGCCATCCTCGCATCATTTTCAATATCAGCATTATTATCAGGGTTTAAAATGGAAAGTCGGACCGAACCTCTCCCATATCGCTGATATTCAGAAAGTATATCAAGAAGATTTCTCTTGATAGGTGTAACCCGTGGGGGCATATCTCTGCTCACATAAAACTTTATGTGAAGATTTCCATCAAGGTTGGCAAGAATGTTCCTGGTGGAATCTCCTATCGTATAGATACCCCCTTTTGTAAAATCTGCTCTGTAAAAATTATCAGATGCAAAAATGTTAAGTGCTATCACAATAAATGTCACAAGAATTATACTTATAAAAGCTTCTCTTTTTCTTTTATTCATCTTCCCCTCCTACCAGTTTCTGCTTTCAATTGAGCGGACATTATAAAACAGAAAAAGAAATACTATCGAAACATAGTAAATTATATCCCTTGAATCAACCACACCTCTTTGAATGCTTTGAAAATGGTAACTCAATGAAAAGTTCCTTACAATATCTGCAAGAAATGAAGGGAATATGGAATATACAGGCTCCGTTCCGATTATCATAAGAACAAACATTACCACAACAGTAAAAAGAAAAGCTGTTACCTGATTTGTAGTAAATGAACTGACCAGATTACCTATGGAAATATATGCAGCCGTAAGAAGGAAAACTCCGAGATAGCTTGTTACCACAGGTCCCATATCAAGAGTCCCGGTAATTGAAACCAGTGCGGGAATTATTAAAGTGAGTAAAATTGCAATTGAAACAAAAAGAAACCCTGCAAGGAATTTCCCCAGAACCAGATCCCTGTCTTTTACAGGCATTGTAAAAAGAACTTCCATCGTTCCCGATTTCTTTTCTTCAGCCCAGCTTTTCATTGTAACTGAAGGTATAAAAATGAGAAATATCCAGGGGATGAGGTTAAAAAACTCATTCATGCTCACGATCCCGACCAGAAAATAAACTCTGAAAAACAGGAAAGAAAGCGTTACAAGAAACAAAGTGAAAAATATATATGCCACTGCGGAATTAAAGTATCCCCACAGCTCCTTTTTCATTACAGTTAATGCCGGTATCATTTTTCACCTCCCTCAATTTCAGTTAATGTGAGGAACATATTTTCAAGCGAGTTGCTTTCAAGATATATCTGTGTAACTTTCCAGTTGTTTTCCACAGCCGTCTTAAATAAAAGATGCCCGGTTTCCTTTTCACCTGAAGCTGTAATTTTCAAGGTAAGATTGGTCGGCTGTTCAACTTTTCCTATGTTTTCAAGTTTTGAAACTATCTCTTTGGCATCTTTTTCCTCTTCAAGAAATTCAACGACAAATATGTTGTTCCCCTTCCCCCTCTCTTTAAGGTTATCTATTGTATCATCAGCAACTATCTTTCCTTTGTTTATGATAAGAACTCTGTCGGCAACTGCTTCAACCTCTGAAAGTATATGGCTGCACAAAATTACAGATTTTTCTTTGCCCAGCTCTTTTATCAGGTTCCTTATTTCGGTGATCTGCTTAGGGTCAAGCCCGTTCACAGGCTCATCAAGAATAAGTATTTCAGGGTCATGAAGAATTGCCTGGGCAAGCCCTGCTCTCTGTTTGTAACCTTTGGACAAATGACCGATTATCCTGTGGCTTACAGTTTTTATCCCGCACTTTTCCATTGCACTTTCAACCGCCTTGTTTCTATCTTTTATTTGTCTCATCTGTGCAATGAAATCAAGATACTCTTTAACTGTCATGTCAGTATAAAGCGGGTTGTTTTCAGGAAGATAACCGATACTTTTCCGTGCATCAAGGGGGTTTTCCCTGATATCTTTACCGTTAACAAGCACACTCCCCTTGTTTGCAGGCATATAGCCGGTTATAAGCTTCATCGCAGTAGTTTTACCTGCACCGTTCGGACCGAGAAATCCAAGAATTTCACCCTTGTTCAGTGCAAAAGAAACATCCTCCACTGCAAGAATGTTCCCGTAATTTTTAGTAACATTCTTAAATTCAATAATGGTGTTCATTTCCGCCTCCTGGCTAAAATCTGCAAAACATTGCAATTAACCTAACAAAGACAAATAAATTTATATTCCACGATTTGCAATTTTTTTTTGCCCGGATCATTAAAAAGAGAAGTTAAACTTTGTTGAAGTCTATCTGGGGCATATCAACTGCTTTTGAAACTGTTTTTATAAATTTTTTACGGGGTATGAAATCGGCACCAAGTGATTTGAGGTGGCTTGTTTCCACCTGGCAGTCAATTATCTGACACTTTCCCTTTTCAAGGATTTTCACAAATGTTATAAATGCCGCTTTGGATGCGTTATCAAAAAGAGAAAACATGCTTTCTCCGAAAAATGCCTTCCCTATCAGCACCCCGTAAAGTCCTCCGGCAAGAGTGTCTCCCATCCAGGCTTCAACACTTACGGCATAACCAAGTTGATGAAGCTCATTATATGCTTTTTCCATTTCTTCAGTTATCCATGTACCTTCCTGTCTTGCCCTCACCTCATAGCGGCAACGGTTGATCACTGCTGGAAAAGCTTTGTTTATTGTAATTTTGAATTTTTTCTGTTTTAAAATTTTACTCATACTTTTTGATATGTGAATATCTTTGGGATAGAGAACAAATCTCGGATCCGGCGACCACCATAAAATTTTACTTCCAAGCCAGTTTATTTCTGTATTTTCAGAATACCAGGGGAATATTCCGGCTCTGTATGCGGCAAGAAGTCTTTCGGGATTTAAATCCCCTCCGATGGCAAGCAATCCATCTGGATCAGCCGTCTCAACAGGTGGAAAGAAGTATTTGTTTTTAGGGAGGATCGAAATCATTTTATTTATCAGTTTTTTTAAGGACAACCGCTCCTTTGGAGATCACCACAGAAGCTCTTCCGCCATTTCTCAGTGAACCGAAAAGTATTTCTTCAAGTAGGAGATTTTCAAGAGTTTCCTCAACTATCCTTGCCGTTTCTCTTGCCCCGAATTCTCTTGAGTAGCTTTTTTCAGCCAAGTGTTTTATAACTCCGCCGGTAACAGAAAGTTCAACTTTTTTTGCAGAAAGTCTTTCAGCAAGTTCTCTGATGTTTTTTCTCACCACATCTTCCATAACTTCCGGCGTAAGAGATGAAAAATAGACCACTGTATCAAGTCTGTTCCTGAATTCAGGAGAAAATGTTTTTTCAACAGCTTCTTTAAGTACCGGAGAATCATAGGAACGGTCACCGAAACCTGTCCTTGATTTGCCGAGAAATCTGGCTCCGGCATTTGAAGTCATTATTATGATAACATTCTTAAAATCGGCTTTTCTTCCCGTATTATCCGTAAGAACGGCATAGTCCATGATCTGGAGGAGCGAATTGAAAATATCTGAATGGGCTTTTTCAATTTCATCAAGCAGAAGAACTGAACACGGCTGTCTTCTTATTGATTCAGTTAAAAGACCTCCGTCATCATACCCCACATATCCGGGAGGCGCTCCGATCAGTTTTGCCACCGAATGTTTTTCCTGATATTCACTCATATCAAAACGGTGAAGCGGAAGCCCCAGTTCCTGTGCAAGAACTTTTGCAAGCTCAGTTTTACCAACCCCGGTAGGTCCGGCAAAAAGGAACGATGCAACAGGTTTCTGAAGAGGACGGAACCCTGCATAACTTTTTTTCACTGCACTTACCACAGCATCAACAGCCTGCTTTTGACCAAACAATTGTGATGATATTTTCATATTGAGGTTTTTAAGCATCTTAAAGCGGTTGACCTTTACAACATCGCCTTTTTTGCCTGTATTGAATGATACTGTTTTTTCAATATGTGAAGGTGTTATTATTTTAGATCTTTTTTTTGCCATTGCATTTGCGGCACCTGTTTCATCAATGAGGTCAATTGCTTTGTCAGGAAGAAATCTGTCATTTATATACCTTGATGAAAGCTCAGCAGCCGCAACAAGAGATTCTTCTATATATTTCACATTATGGAATTCTTCATATTTTGAAATTATTCCTTTGAGAATCTCAACAGTGCCGGGGATATCAGGTTCAGGAACATCTATTTTCTGAAATCTTCTGTTAAGTGCCGCATCTTTTTCAAAATGTTTTCTGTATTCATCATAGGTCGTAGCACCGATACATTTGATCTTTCCTTCGGTAAGAAGGGGCTTGAGCATACTTGAAGCATCAATGTTGGAGCTTCCTGCACTCCCGGCTCCTACAAGTGAATGGATTTCATCAATGAAAACTATAAGGTTATCTATCGTTTCAAAAGCTTTCAGTATCTTTTTCATCCTTTCTTCAAAATCACCCCTGTATTTTGTGCCTGCAAGCAAAAGCCCCATATCCAATCTCAAGATCGTATGGTCAAGCAGTTTTTCAGGAACATTCCCTGCAACTATCATCTGGGCAAGCCCTTCGGTTATTGCGGTTTTGCCTACTCCCGGCTCACCGACATGTATCGGGTTGTTTTTGTTTCTTCTCAAAAGCACTTGAATGGTTCTTTCAAGAATATCTTCTCTTCCGATAAAAGGATCAAGTTCCCCTTCCCTTGCCTTTTTTGTGAGATCGACTGTAAATGAGTCAAGGTATTTTGAGGGTGATTGATGTTTCCTTTCCTGTTCCGGGTCACCGCTTTCATAAACCCCTGCACCGTCATAAAAATCGTCCTCTTTTTCATAATCTCCATGAGAAATAACAGAAAGAAGGTCGTACCTCTCGATTCCTTCGTTTTTCATTATAAAAGATGCAAACGATTCTTTCATATCATATATGGTGACAAGAATATCGGCAAGTTCCACTGTATCTCTGTTCGAGCTGGCGGCTTTTGTAGCGGCAACATTAAGAAGTCTTTGAAAACCTTCAGACTGTATCACCTCACCTTGTTCAACTTTTGGTATATTGTCATTGAGATACTTTTTCATTTCACTTTTCATATATTCAATATCGGCACCGAGATCTTCGAGCATAGTGACAGTATCTGAATTAAAAAGTGTACTGTAAAAAATATGTTCCGGTGTTATATATTCATGTTTTTCCTGTCTCGCTTCATAAAAAGCTGAAACAATGATGTTGTTCAATCTTTTTTCAAGTTGCATCTCTCACTCCTTTTCAAGGATACATTTTAACGGGAATCCACTTTTGGCAGCTTCCTCATGAACCTGTTTCTTTTTTGTTGCCGCAATATCATAAGTATATATTCCGGCTGTCCCACGCCCTTTTTTGTGGATGGACAACATTATTTCGTTTGCTTCACTGCTGTTTTTTCTGAAAATCTTTTTAAGTATGTCAACAACAAACTCCATTGTCGTGTAGTTGTCGTTCAACATTATCACCTTGTAAAGCGAAGGCTTTTTTATTTCAGACCTTAACCGCTCCTTTTGAGCCGTTTTGCTGTCCGGCACCATAACACCGCTCATCATTCCGCCTCTAAACGCAAATCCACTTGTTTTTTATCATAAACTTCAAAAATTGTAAATATTAAAGATTTTGAAGGATAAAATTCCACCTGATTTTAACAGATAACGAAAAATTGCAAAGAGGATTACAGTTTGATATAAT
>SLGQ01000169.1 GCA_007136595.1 Candidatus Sumerlaeota bacterium
AAGAGCTGTTTTAATCCTTTTTCCTTCCATGTTTTCTCCTACCAGATCGACAATGTTTCGGTAAGATTTTACATGTCTCGACATATTTGTCTTCGGTAAGATTTTAGATGTCTCGATACGAAAACTGGAATCTATATAAAAATCTGATAAAATACCAGTTCATAGAACTTATCAGCAGGTGTATCTATGAGAAGTCCTATAGCTTTATTGATTTTCCTGATTGTTTTAGTCCCCGCATGTAACAGGAACCACCTGGTACAGGAAACACATTCAAAAGAAAAAGAGGTCGCTCAGGAAAACTTTACAGAAGAAAATGTGAAAGACCTGATAAGAGACTGCAACATTCTATACAGGGAAGGCAAACTTACGGAAGCTCTTTTAAAATGCGAAAAAGCTCACGATTTTTCCTTGAAGATGTCTCCTCAGATTATTCCTCTAAGCTTGAGATGCATGAATGACCTTGGGGTAATATATTCCGCACTTGGCCGTTACTCTGAAGCAGAACAGCTTATTTTAAAAACACTTGATGTGTACAGGAAGAATGATCGTAGATATGCATCAGGCCTTCATAACCTCGCAGATATCTACTATAATCTTGGGGATTATGAGAAAGCGGAAGAGAAATATATCCGATCAATTGACCTCAAAAAAAAATATTTTTCTGCTGAACTTTCTTTAATTGCGAGAAGTAAAAATGGACTGGCTCAAGTTTATATAAGGATAAGAGATTATGATAAAGCTGCTTATTTTTTTAAAAAAGCAATCAAATTATGGAGAAAAAGTGAAAGAAGAGAAGATATGTTAGATCTTGCAAAAAGTTTAAGTAGCGTAGGAGTGCTTTATGAAAAAACGGGGTACACTGAAGAGGCCAAGATCATGTATCTTGAGTCCATTAGTATTTTCGAAAGATTCGGAATGACAAAAAGCTATAACTATGCGATAAGTCTAAACAACCTTGCATCTATTTATCACAGAAGGGGTATATATGCCCAAACCGAGTCCCTTTACAGAGATGTCCTTGAAATAATGAAGATAAGCTCTGGTGACAATAATCCCCGTTATGTCGCTGGATTGACAAACCTGAGCATTCTTTTCTTTCAGGGGTCCCGTTTTGCTGACTCAAGAAAAATAATTTCCCGGGCACTTCCAATAATCGAAAACCACATCCAGGATACCTTTGCAATCCTCACTGAAAGGCAGAGGATGTCGTTTGTGAAAAATAATCGTCACTATTTTGACTGGTATCTCACTCTATTTAACCGCAAAGGTGATGAAAAAGATGCATACAACCACTTTCTGAAATGGAAAGGAGTCGTCCTTAACAGCATGAAAGCACAAAAGGAGTTCCTTGATGAAAGGGCGGCAAAAGACCCTGAGTTCAGGAAGAAACTTGATGAATATCAGGACATTCTCCATTACCAGAGCATGTTGCTCACAAAAGGTGCACTGAACGAACATGAAAGGGAAGAGCTTGAAAGAGCAACAAAGAAAAGAGAGGAACTTGAAAGGGATTTTGCCCGTGAAGATGCTTCATACCGTCAGGAAAGAGAACTTCAAAAGATAACGGTTGATAATATATGTTCCGTTTTGAAACCGGATGAAGCGATAGTTGATTATCTGAAATATACAAAAAGAGTTCTTAAAAAAGGTGAAGAAAAAAATGACATAGAGCTGATAGATTCCTACCTTGCCTTTATTGTGAGAGGCGGGAAGGATTGTTCAAACCTTGTAAGAATAGAGCTTGGAAAAGCAAAAGATATAGAAAAACTTACAGACGGCTACAGAAGATTATTTGAAAACCCGGAAGAGAAGGTAAATGACCCTACAGATCCCGAGGGTATTTCATTTGAACTGATGAAAAAAATATGGCGACCCCTTGAAGAACATCTCGGTGACAGGAAAAAAGTATGGATAATACCTGACGGAGCACTTGGCGGTGTATCGTTCCAGACACTTCAGACAGATAAGGATGAATATCTGATAGATAAATATGATATCCGTTATCTTGATAATAGTGCAGACCTTTACAGGGCGGCAGTGATAAAAAAAGAATACGGCAGAAAGACAGCTCTTTTTGCAGGCAACATTGATTTTGGCAAAAAAGAAAAAACTGA
Source organism: Candidatus Sumerlaeota bacterium (assembly GCA_007136595.1). Classification (GTDB taxonomy): domain Bacteria; phylum UBP6; class UBA1177; order UBA1177; family UBA1177; genus SLGQ01. The sequence continues at coordinate 2,115 of SLGQ01000169.1, forward strand.
TGATAAATGTTTCCCGACAGATATGGAAGAACTTTACGATGAAACGGGAGCGGTCCGTAACTTATTGAAACAGAATAAAATTAGAACAACTGTATATGAAAAAAATAAAGCGACAAGACCGGCAGTATTTGAAGGTCTCAGATCAAGTCCGGGGATAGTCCATATCTCAACACACGGCTTTTATCTTCCTGAAGAGTGTGTTACAAGAGCACCTGTTAGACAAAAAGAGGATTTCAGCGAAATAAGAATGGCGGGGAGAGATGAAAAAGTTGAAGCAGACCCCATGAGCCGTTCAGGGATAGTGTTCGCAGGCGTTAATGACCCGGAGCAGAGAGAACATGCAATAGCGACAGGGATAGATTTTTCAGGACTTAATCTGAGAGAGACGGAGCTGTTTGTTCTATCCGCCTGTCAGAGCGGTATGGGGGGCATGACCGAAGGCGAAGGAGTAGTCGGAATGAGACGGGCACTCTCCATGGCAGGAGTTAGAACGGTCATATCCACCCTCTGGGACGCAGAAGATGAAATTACAAAACAGATAATGAAAGAATTTTATGAAGGTTACTTAAAAACAGGCAAACCCCATGAAACCATGAGAGCAATACAGAAGAAATACAGGGAAAAATACCCTGACAGATATCTTCTGTGGGGATTTCTTGCAGTGAGCGGAGCTGTTGAGTGAAATAAGGAGTTTTAGATATTTTTTTGATGATTTGAAAAAGTATGGTATAAGTTATTAGCGGATGTCAGTATTTTAAACTTTATTAAGGAGCCACCCATGAACTCTGAACAAAATGGGTCTTCAAATGCAAAGGATGGTTTCAGCTCAGGTGTCATTGGATCTGGAATAGGAGAGGGTGGTACATTGACAATAGAAGAGCTTCTTGACCGTATTAATTTATCCGGCTCTGAAGTCTTGGAATCAATTTCCAATCAGCAGGAAATTGTACAAAATCAGCTTGAAACGAAAATGTCTGAAATATTCGAGGTCATCACAACACAAGTGGAAACTGCTATTGAAAGTGCAGTTCAGTCTTTAATTGAAAATGGTGAACAGGTAAAAGGGGAAGTTACCTCTTCCATTAGAGATGAAATAAACAGTGTTGTTCAGGAGGGCAGGGAAGAGCTGTTGGCTGTTTTAAGAGAGGTACAGGAAGGGTTGAGCAGTATGGCACAGGAAATAGATTACAACATTAGAGAATCCAAGGATCGGGCGATCGAGGAACTTTCAATGTTGAAAGATGATATTGAGAGGCTTGCTTCAGATACAAAAGTTGATATGGAACAAGAAATAGAAAGAGCTAAAACCAGCATAGAAAATGTAGCGGATGAACTTGAAAGAGGGTGTGAATTTTACAAAGAAAACCTCGAGTCTGTAAGTCAGACTTTTCAGGAACAGATAGAGGTCGTTGCAGATTCAGCTATGGATCGTGTCAGAAGTGTTGCTATTATGGGGGGTGATAGCGAAGAAGATGGTGTTTAGGTTGTTTTTTGTTAGTCAATGTAAGGTGTAGTCATATGAACCGTGATCCTGTTTCTGCTATTTTCAGATTGAGCGGCTTTGCCCGTGAAAAGGAACTTCCTGATCATTTCAAGGAAGAATTCAAAGCTATAAAAGATGAACAACTAAGTATTAAGCCTGATGAACTGGAAAAGTGGAAAAACCTTTATATCAAAGCACTTCTTCTTAGTGAGGATCTTAAAAAGATGACCGAAAGCTTTATGACTGACTTTTCTATGACTAAAGATAAGGTTAAAAAAGAAGATGTTTCTGTCATTATCAATGATATCCAGAAAACGATTCCTTGTTTTGAACGGGCGACAAAAAATGCAGTAGCTTATGTCAAAACAAGCCGGATAGAAAGACAGAAAGTCGAGGTTCTCAAAAACATAAAGAATGCTATCAGCGACAAATACATTAATGTTTCGATCTATGGCGGTCTTATCCATGCACACTTTAATGCTGATTGGAAAGTGAAGACCATGGATTTTATTAGGGAAACTTTGGAGATATGGCGGAATGATCTTCTTAAAGGTCTTGTTGCAAGAATAGCAAAAGAATGGGATGTTTACCGAACTTCCTTCAATGATAATGTAGAGAAACTTTCCCTCCCTTCTCTTCCTGAATTTGAGATCAACTATGCAGAAGACGAAGGGGTCGTTAATTTTCCTGATGATAAAGAAGAAAAACTACTTTCTTTTGGTACCGCTTTTGTAAAAACGATGCGTTCTTCCATGGGTATTATAATGATGTCGGGAATGGTTTTGGCTCCTTTTGGTGCAATTGTGGGTGTATCAAGAGGGGACATGCGATCATGGATATTGCTGATATTTGTTCCGATCATTATAATCATGGCAATTATAATGGGTAAAAAAGAAGCGGAAAAAAACACAGTCAACATGAAAAAAAAACTGACTTCTCAACTTATCCGTGAAATGGAAAAAACAGTTGAAGAGTCGGTAAACGAAAAACACAGGACAATAAAAGGTGACATAGACAGATTTGTCTCGGAAAGCGAAAGAATTTGGAATAGGTGGGTTTTACAAATGAACAAATTGACCAGCAGGATCGCTAAAGAAAATGCTTCATCCAACAAGTCTTCCGTAAAAATTTCTTCAAGGATCAAGTATATGTCAGAAGATCTTGAGCAGAAAATAATTCCTGAGTTGGAAAATAGAATAAAGGAGCTGGGAGGGTAAAATGGAGAAGATCGGAAAATACCAGATTCTTTCAGAGATCGGCCGCGGTGGTATGGGGGTAGTTTATAAAGCAGTTGATCCTCTGCTTGAAGAAACCCGTGCTATAAAAGTGATCCATCCTGAACTTTTAAGAGACGGTGAATTTCGTACCCGTTTTCTTTCTGAAGCGAAAATGCTCAATAAACTCCTGCATGAAAATATAGTCCGTTTTTATGAGGTAGGAGAAGATTCTGGTCAAATGTTCATAGTCACGGAACTGCTTGAAGGAAAATCTGTGGCTGATACTATGAAAGAGAGTTCTTCTCCGCTTAAAGACGAAGATGTCTTTTTAATTCTCAAAGGGGTGGCTTCAGGGCTCTCATTTGCTCATAAACGGGGGATACTGCATAGGGACATCAAGCCGGCCAATATTTTTATAACGGAAGAAGATGGTTTCACCGTCAAACTCCTTGATTTCGGGCTGGCAAAAACGACAGGGGAATTAACGCTTACTGCTTCAGGGATGGCAGTTGGAACACCTCAATATGTTCCCCCGGAAGTTCTTGACGGAAAAAGAGCCACGCCTGCATCGGACATATATTCGCTAGGTATTGCCGCATTTAAAATGATAACAGGGCAAATGCCTATAAACCTTCCTGAAGAGCTCTCTTCGGTCATGGCAATAACTCTTGCGATCTATAAGGCGCATCAGGCCGGTGTACCTAAAGTGCAGAGCATTAATCCATCTACCGATAAGGTTCTTGCAGGGATAGTTGATAAAATGCTTTCAACCCTGGAAAGTGAAAGATATTCAGATGGAGAGGAACTGAGGATCGCTCTTATGAACGGATATTCAACTGATTCCAAGGAGGATCTTCTAGGGAAAGAGAAAGATTATGACATGACCCGGCTCAGTATCCCTTCGTTCGGGGAAAAGAAGAAAGGAGGGATATCTTCTGAGAAACTTTCTGTTCAAAGCAGTATCTCTGTGTCAGATAATACGGATGATAAAACATCTTTGAATATGCCGGCCTTTGAAGGATCAGTTTCGGTTGAGAAAAATGTTAACTCATCTGGCGGTATTTCGTATCGAAAAGAAAAACGAGCAGGGGCGTGGTTAAATTACATCGTTTTTGCTACTCTTATCATTGTGCTTGTTTCAGGGGTGTGGTTGTTCGGTGTTCAGAGGCATTCTGAGGAACGGGAAAAAGAAGATAAAGAGAGCTGTGTCGAGGCAGAGACAAAAAACAGCATAGAAGCTTGGGAGAGTTATCTTGAAAAGTATCCTGAAGGTGTGTGTGCCTTAAAAGCTAAAGACTTTTTGAATGAATCAATAAAAGAACTTCAAACAATGGCAACCATTCCTGCCGGATGGTTCTGGATGGGGTGCAGTCCTTCCGATACCGGTTGCCATGATCTTGAAAAACCGGGTCGCAAAGTTTATCTTGATGAATTCAAAATAGATAGAATAGAGGTTACTGTCAAAGACTACAGGCAGTGTGTTGTTTCCGGAGTGTGTACACTGCCTAGTACGGAAGACAAATGTACATACAGTTTGGGATTGGACCACCATCCAGTAAATTGTGTTGATTGGTATCAAGCTCAGAAGTATTGTGAGTGGATGGGGAAACGGCTTCCGACGGAAGCTGAATGGGAAAAGGCGGCAAGAGGAGGAACTGAAACAATTTTTTATTGCGGTGATGATGAATCCTGTCTTGACCGAATAGCCTGGTATGCTAAAAATAGTGGTGGGACAACAAGACCTGTGGGGAGGAAAGAGCCAAATGCTTTTGGACTTTATGATATGATAGGAAATGTATGGGAATGGGTGAGTGATTGGTATAGTGAGGTTTATTATAGCAGGGCTCCTGAAAAGAATCCACGAGGTCCCGACAGAGGAAGATGGCGCATAGTGAGGGGTGGTTCCTGGGATTATGTAAATCCTAGAGATTTCAGGTCGTCTAACAGAGACCATGATGAACCCCATGATAAGTTTAATAATAATGGTTTTCGCTGTGCCCAGTAATTGCAAAATGAAAATTCAAAAATGAATACTATAAGTAAAAAATGAAACAGCTCGGTAAATATGAAATCCTCAATGAACTTGGTCGAGAGGGAATGGAAATAGTGTATGAGATTTGTCATGAGTTGGTGAAATAGCTTTCAGGTTAATTGTCTCTACATAATAAAACCACATTTTTTTCACAATTTCAAAAAAAGGAAACTTAAGAAGATATGTAGGCGGAAAAATTCTTTCCGGAAGGATCATTAATAATAGCTGTCTAGGAGGCAAATGTAATGAAAAGATCAAATATTTTAAGGACTGTGTTATTGTCGTTCGTACTGTTCTTTGTCTCATGTGGTGATGTAAAAACAAGCGAAAGTTATGAGCTTATTGATGGTGACGGAAGTGAAGGTGCCGGTTTCAGGCTCATTTTTTTTAAAGCATCTCCTTCATGGGGTGACGCCCCTTTTTCAACTTCTCTTCAGTGGAGTATTGAAAAAAACGACCCGGACATTATCTTAAGCTGTACCATAGATATTAATGGAGACGGATTTGTTGATCATGATTTTGAAATATGTCCGCTGACAGGGAGTCAACCTTATGAATTCGTTGAACCGGGAAAATATGAACCTCAAATTACAGTGAGAGGCTCAAACAGAAAAATGATAAAAGTAACAACGGAGTTGTTTTCAAACATGATAGAATATTTTGATTATACAAGGTTCCCCCACGAGGAGCCGGGTTTTCTTTTTTCAGAAGTTTTTGAAACTTCAGTTACACTTCACTTCTCTGAAGGGTATTCTCTTCCACAATATTTTCCCGGCGACATATTGATGGGCATGGACGGTTTCGGATATTTGAGAAAAGTCATATCTGTGGCTGAAGAAGGGAGCCGCTTGAATATAAAAACAGATCCGGCAAAACTTGACGAAGCGATAAAAGCGGCAAAATTTGGAGTAAAAGATGAACCTTTAATGATCAGGATGATAGAATGCATCGAAAATTGTGATGATTTTCCAGATAGTCCGCCAATGGCACTTAAAGGAAAATATGAAGTAGAGCTTTCTGAAAGATTATCTTATCCGCTCTCTTTTAAAAAATTTATAGATGCGATAGATCACGAAGAAACATTGTTGGAAATAGGGTTCTCTGCAACATACTATCTTCATATTGACGAAATACCGTTTATTGAGTTTCCTGTTGGACTGAGAGAGTTTTCAATGAGCATAGACCAGTATGCCAATTTCAGCACAGAACTTGAAATAGTAAGAAGGTTTGAAAAAAGTTTTTCTGCCGGTAGATTACTCATTGGAACTGTCCCTGTAGGTCCGGTTATTTTCACTCTGGGTTTTGAGCCCGAAGTAAAATTTGAGGCGGAATTCAGAGCACTTTTTAAGGCAGGTTTCTATTTAAATTCCAATGCATCAATGACTTACCGGAATGGTAAAATTGAGTCAAATGTTCTCACGAACACCAGCCCCGACCTTTCTTTTGAAATGGACACCTCTTTTAATTTAACAGGGGAAATGAAAGTTTCTTTAATACCGTCATTTGACATAATGCTGTTTGATATGATAGGTCCGGTCGTAAGACCCACACCTTACATAAGAGCACAGGGCGATTACGATGTCTATGCCTTTTTACTGTGTCTTTATGCTGGTGCAGGTGCCGACATAGAGTTTGCGGGAAGAATTGATCTGTTTCGTATTTTCTCTTATGAAGTTTCACACAGCTTCAATCTTGCAGAATGGGAATTTTTCAATGAGTGTTATGAACTTTGGGGAGAAAACGATGGTGAAGATGAGGTAAGCGATGAAGACATAAAAGAAAAACCGGATGATAGCTATGAAAAACCTGATGGTGACCCTGAACCCTGTGTTCCGAAATGCAGTGGAAAAGAATGCGGAGACGATGGTTGCGGAGGAGTTTGCGGAACTTGTGAAGAAGGGAAGCATTGCAGTGCAAAGAGTAAATGTGTTTGTGATTGTGACAACATAGAGTGCCTTAACGCATATTACGATGGTCATTCCGTTGAAGGGATCGCCGATGGATGGGGTCCAGACCCCACAGATGAATGTTATACCGGAATATCTGTCAATGTCACTGATGTTTATTATGATCAGGTCGGTTTTTCAGATGGAAAGTGTCAGTACAGTGTAAAAGCTTCTTTTAATGTTACAAATTCGACCGGATGCTGTTTCATAATGGTTGCAATGGGCAACAAAAAAGATTTGGGAAGAGGAGGATATATTGCATGGCACGGTACAGAAAGCGGCAGTTTTGAAGCGGTGGTTCCCTATTATATGGCAGAAGAAGCTCAGCAGAGTTTTTCATTTAAGTATTATATCTGGTCATATTCTGATGACATGGCTGCAACCAGTAAAAGTTCAAGCGGATTTGTACACGAAAATGCAGTTGACCTTCAGTGTAGAACAGATTAAAAAAAATCACCATATTTCAAAAGAGAAACTTAAGTGATCTATGATTTCTCGTCCACTAAAAGTTCAAACTCAACAAAAATTGACAGGATGTGTTCAGATCATAAAATAAACAACGATAAAAGGAGAATCAGAATGAGATCAGTATCAAAAACGGTTTTTATTGTATTACTTATATTTTTTTTCTATCAGAATTGTTTTGCCGAAAACCCGTCGGAAGAGGCGAGTGCCGTTGAAAAGCTGTCCGGCATGAGAGAAGAACTGGTTCTCTCTTTTTCAGGAACATCCGTTGAAGAAAGGTATAAAACAGCAACAGTGGTGGAAGATGTATCTTATACCGTTGAAGCAAAAGTTATTCCGACAGTTGAACTGTCAGAAATTGAAGATCAGGAAGAATAATTTTATAAATAACTACAAATAAATGAAAGAACTAA
>SLGQ01000023.1 GCA_007136595.1 Candidatus Sumerlaeota bacterium
AAAAATGCTATCAATTTTTCCTGCAAAGCTTCTTCGTTTTTTCTAACTTCGCTTTTCTGTTCTTCTGAAAGTTTATCGAACTGTTCCCGGTCTATTGGTTGACCATCCAAAAGAGGGTTGATCACTAAACCGTTCTGGGTTGATTTTAATGAAAAACCGAGATCAAGGGCATCCTTTTCAATTTCCTGATAGTTTTTTTGCATTTCATCCTGATACCACCTTACAACTTCAGTTTTCTGCATTTCGAAGCTTTCACTTTCAAGTTGCCTAGGTATCTGATGAATGAAATAATCGAGAATTTCTTCCATGTCTTTAACTATCTTTTCTCCTGTTCCCGCAGGAACACAAAGAAGTTTCGGCTCATCTGATTTATCAAAATTATTAACATAAAGCACATCATCGGGAACAGCCATTTCTGATGCAATTTTTTCAACATGTTTTTTAACATTGCTTGTCTTTCCGGTTCCGGGATATCCTGAAACATAGATGTTGAAACCTTTTTTGGCGATATTAACACCGAAATCAAGGGCTTCAAAGCCTCTCTTTTGAAAAACAAACTGGGATGCCGGCTTAATATCTTTTGTTGTTTTTCCCTCATACTTTTTTAAATCAGGATAATACCTGAGTTTATCATGTTTAAGTTCTTTGTTGCGCAATGATTTCATCTTATCCTCCATCAATTGGTTTTTATTCCTTTTTTTTATCAGAAATGCCCGCCATATCCACTTCTTCCAGGCTTAACAGCCCCGACTTTACAAGTTCATCTTTGTCGGGAACAGAACCTGTTTCAAGCTCCAAAAGAGAAGAAACAAGGTTGGCTTTAAAAAAATAAAAGTCTTTCACCGACACAGGTCCCGTCCTTTTTTCAAATGAACCTGTTATAAATGCCAGATACAGAAAAGTAAACACACCTAAAATCACAAAAAATCTGAAAAGATACAAAATCATTGTCTGCATAACAGGAAGCGAAAAGAACTTCCCTGTTATTTCCCATTTTTTTTCAGATAAACCTGTCACAGTTTGATTTACAAACTTGAAAAAATCTATTTCACACATCAGATAATTTTGGAAAATTGTTTTATTTTCTTTTAAAAAACAATCCTTTTCCGTTTTACCGACATAATTAAAAAAATTCCCAGTGACCTTTTTGAAACTATGATTGTGACTCTCTACAATATTGGCAACATCCCTGATCTCAAGAATTGAAATAATTTTTACACCATGTACTTCGCGAATGACCGATCTTTCTGTAAAGCTGTATTTCCCCTTTTTCAAAACCAGTGCATCCAGCACATTCATTTTTACAGCGGCACTTATTATTTTTGAATAAAGAAGCATTGAAACATGGCCGTCTTCAACCAGTATTTCAAGCAGTGTCCGCATAAGTTTTGATTTTTTCTTTTCTGAAGAAGATATCGTTTCTCTTGATATGAGACCGGAATTTCTTATCATTTCAAGGATTATTTCTTCCGTTTTTTGTCTGGAATTTTCAGAGTAGATTATTTCCCCTTTTTTAAAATAAAAACGGAACTCTGTTTTTGAGCTCTTTACAACCAGAACTCCTGTCCATTTGGGAAGAGATATCTCCCTGCATATATCAAAAAAGGAATCCTTGTCCAGAGATCCGGAAAGAAGCTCTTTTGGCTTGTTCACTTCTTTTTTATGTAAAACAGATGCTCTTTCCGCCATTATCACAGGCTCCTTGAGGCAAAAAACCCTCTTAAAATGGAAATGAGATATATCACTCCACCAACTATTCCAAATGCCAAAGTCGATGCTCCGGTGCTTCCCGGATCAATATAATAAATAACACCGCTATTTCCAAAACATATATGTGCCACCGAAAAAACAATAATAAAAAGATATATGGAACCTTCAATTATTTTATCCGAAAAGATCAAACCTCCTCCCGGAGCAATAAATGTAAAAAGTGTCGTAAACATTGAATACCGGCTAAAGTGCCCTTCTCTAGCATTTTCATAGAGGCGGTTCTCCCCTTTTCTGAACAATTCAGGCTTTGCCTTCATAAGTCTGCAAACGACACAGACGAAAGTGTTGGATCCCGGATTACAGTTGGAACAGATAACAGAGCCGCACTCAAGACATTTATGAAGTTTTATTCCCTTCAGATAGTTCATCCTGACAAGAAGAAGAATGATATATGTAAAAATTACGAAAATTATGAAAAGAAAAAACTGTACCCACAGCTCAACGGCTTCCCCCGTTTTTCCGCTTGATACATATCTCCACATCCTGTACATTTCCGGATAATAGATATAAGGGAAGCTTAAAGTTATTGCCCCACCGTTTTCAAGGATATACTTTTCAAGCACCGTAGCTTCCTCTGATCTTCCGCTTTCATAAAGGATCCGGCTGAGGTTATACCCTATTTTAAAGTTTTTCGTTGATTCCCATGCATTTTTCAAATGTTCAGCAGATTCGCGATAATTTCCCTGTCTTGCTAAAGAGAGTCCCAGAAAATTTTCTATGGATGCCTTTATCCTTCTGTCTTGAACATCCTTCAGCTCTCTTTTAAAATAAAAACCGGCTCTATTGAAGTTTTCTTCATAATAGAACAATGCTCCCTTTGCAAAACTGCCTCCGGGAAGATCTATTGCCGGATCATCAATATTTACCGAAGTTGGAGAATAAACTGATTTAAGGTTTATAATGGCAATATTTTTATCTATTGTGGATGTATCTCCGACACCTGTAAGAATAATTGCCCCCTCCGCCAAAATACAGACCAGCATAACAGAGTGTAATACTATTTTTTCTCTGATCAGCCCCACTCCACTGAAAAACATAACAAAAGTCATAAGAACGATCAGCCATGTCAATGGATTTGAAACCAGGATCACAGAAGATACAGCAACGGCAAACAGCAGGGAAAAAGCATAAAAACGGGAAAACCCCACAAGATGCATATAGCGGTGAGTAAGTGCCGATGGATATTTAAAGATCATAATTATCATAAAAACTATGAGAAAAATGACAGCCCCGATGCTGATGCGGTTAAAAACAGTATAAAAAAATGCATCCCTGGGAGGAAACTTGAAGAAAGTAAAAAGGGTGTCTGACAACGATTTCGATATTCTGCCAAAGCTCATTGGGGAGAACTTTAAAAGTCTTAAAAAATAATGGATATGCGCTTCCGGGAGATCGGGTGAAAATTTTGCAGCCAGGTCGGCAGCTATAAGCTGTGTGTTTCCATCAGAGTTAAGTGTCGATCTTATGAGATAAAGCGAACATTCAAAACAGTTCGGGATTCCCCGTTCTCTTAATATTCTGAGGTAGGGAGCCATTCTGGCGGTTAAACCGTCGTGACCATCCAGAAGCCCTTCTTTCACATTATTTGTAAAACCGGTCTTGCTGAAAAATTCACTCGAGGAAGGAGTTGCAGAAACCGTATCCAGTTTAAGCAGTATGGTAAAAATAAGTATCAGTGAGAAAAAAACTTTTTTCATTTTGATATCCAATCATAGCAAACACATCCTTTATATATCACAACAGTTAATTCATATCAATTTTTTGTTTTTTTGACAAGAATCTGTCATTCATCTATAATCAACCGGTTTTGGGAATAAATATGGAGTCCGGTATGAGTTACAACAGGCAGGATGAAGAAAAACATAATTTGACAGAAAATGATGGTGCTTTGGACAGCAGGCTTTTTCCGGTGTTGCTGCTGATTATCTCCTCAATGTTTTTTATCCCTATGATAGGCAATTACTCTCTTCTTGGTGAGTGGGAGTCTTATTTTGCCAGAACTGCAATGGAAATGATATCTTCCGATTCATGGGATTGGTTTTTAAACCCTCTTTTTCAGGGCAGATATGATGTGTGGTCGAAATCAATACTGTGTTACTGGATGGTGTTTCCTTTTGTAAAAATTTTTGGATATTCGGAATTTGCTTTCAGAATTCCTTTTGCCATAAACGGAGTTTTTTTCGTTCTTCTTGTTTACTACATCGCTCTCCATCTTTTCAAAGACAAGTTAAGAGCTTTTTTTACCGGACTCATAACTATCTTCACCCCTTTCGTTTTTCTTTTGACAAGGCAATTTATGTGGGACATTCCGTTCATAACCTTTGTTACAGGGGCAACCGGTTTCCTTTACATCGGGAACAGAGATTCAAACCGTCGTCTTTTGAGAACCGCATATTTATTTATGGGGCTTGGAGTTCTTACAAAAGGATTGCTTGCTCTGTTTTTACCTGTGATCGTTTTTATTATCTACTCCATTGTTACCACAGATCATCGCGGCAGTTTTAAACAGTTTTTCATAGATATATTTTCCGCAGTGAAAAAAGCCCGGGTTTTAGAGGGGATTATTATTTTTACAGCTGTCTCTTCCTGGTGGTTTATTTACATGGGCATTAAACACGGAGCTCCATTTTTTCACGAATATTTTATTCAAAACCATTTTAATCTTCTTGCCGGAAAACTTGGTAAACCTGACGGTCCGTTCGAGTTTTATCTCTGGGAGCTAAGTGTCGGCACATTTCCATGGGTTGCATTTTTTGTTCCCGGCTTAATATTGTCCGCAAAAAAAATTAAAGAAAAAAAAGAAGAACTGTTCGTTATTGTCGCCTTCTTTGTTCCCGTTCTTTTTTTCACACTTTCTGCAAGTAAATTCCCCCACTACATAGCAGTTATCGTTCCCTTCTTTTCCATGATAGTTTCTTCTGCTTTTATAAAACTGTTCAACAAAGAAGATGTCAGAACCATTTATCCTTTTTTTGCCGTATTCGGGGCACTTATTGTCGGGATTATCGGAAAGGATCTGGGAACCGGATTAAATTATACTAATTTTCTCTATATCATATCTTCAAACAGGGTTGAAGATAGCTTCGGCAGAGTTTTTGATATGTTGCCGGTACTTACTGTTGCCGTTCCTTTAATGGTTGCATTTATCTTTCTCCCCATTATATATCCTGCGAAAAAAATTCTGATCAAAATTTCTGTTTCAGGGTTCATAGCGGTCGGGATATTGTTTGCCGCTTACCTCAATTTTTCATGGATCCCAAATATGGCTGAAGTTTTTTCATCAAAACAGATCGCCCGGAAATATCTTGAAATGAAACAGGATGGCGACATCATTCTGGAGTACGATAACTGGAAAACCAGATCCCTCCTGTTTTACACAGGAACGGAAGAAAATCTTAAAAGTGCAAAAAACATTGAAGAGGTAACAAAAATTGTAAAAAACAATCCAAAAAGCAATGTTTTCATAGTAATGAAAGAAGATTCTCTTCCAAAATTGAGAGCGAAACTTATTGCCGATCTAGGAGTCAATGTCACCAAAATAATGGATGATGAAGTTGACACATACAAAGATATCGGACTTTACAGAGTTTCAATGAAAGATAAAAAGAAAGGTGATGCCCAGGAATGGAGAAAAAACATAATAGAAGAGTCTCAGTTGCCTCGAAATATTAGAAGATCGGGAGGCACTTTCGGAGACGAATCAATTGAAATAATTGGTTATACAACAGACAAAAACCGTTACAATGCCGGAGAAGATCTTAACATTGAAATTTTTTACCGGGTCAAAAAAGAGCTTGAAAAAAGTTGGCAGATATTTCTCCATTTTGATGTTTACAGCGGAGCTCTGCCAAGAAGTTTCAGATACGACAGTTTTCCTCTTCAAGGTTTTTATCCTACAAATCAATGGCAACCGGGCGAAATAATCCGCCAGGAAATCAACACTCAGATACCACCTGACCATCCCGGCGGAGGAATAAGGATGTATGCCGGTTTTTACATTGACCGGGACAGACTTCCCGTTGACCGTGATGATGACAATGACGGGCAGGACAGATTCATACTTGGAACTTTCCGGATCAATATTAAATAATTGTCATATCTGCTTAATTTAAGATTTATTTAGTATTTCAAAGTGATTTGTGTTATATTGAACTGTTTTGAGCAGTTTTGCAGGAGGAAAACATGTGTTTTTTAAAAATTTTCTTTTTTTCATTACTATTTATCTTAACTTTTCAGTTGGCAGGCGGTGTAAAAATTCTGACTGAAAGCATAAATCATTCCGACGGAGGAAAAAAAGCTTCCGGAACCGTTTTTATTGAAGGTAACATGGTCCGGGTAGATCTCGAGGGAGAAAGTGGTCAGTCAATAATATACAACCTCGACAAAATGGATATCACCATCATCAATCACCCTGAAAAATCGTGGATAAAGATCACAAAAAAACAGATAGATGATTCCCGTGCACAGATAAAAAAACAAATGGAAATGATAATGGAGCAGCAGAAAGCTGTCCTTGAAGGTCTTTCTCCCGAACAGAGAGCCGCAGTTGAAGCACAGATGAAAGAAATAACAGGACAAACTGACGCACTGAGAGTAAAATATACAAAAACAGACCGGAAAGGGAAGTGGAACAAACAGGAATGCACAATATATGACGGAATGGCAGGAAATAGAAAAGTTGAAGAAATATGCACCGTTCCCCCCGACAAACTTAACTGCTCCACAGATGAGATCGAAAAATTAAAGCAAATATCAACAGATTTTGCAGTAAATGATTATCAGGACGGTTCCGCTGCATGGCATTCAATAAAAGAAACAGGTATTCCCGTAATACAAAAATCGATTGACAACGGTAAAACAATATTTACCAACACACTGATTTCATTTCAAAATAAAAAAATATCTGCCGACAAATTTAAAGTCCCGGCAGAATACAAAGAAGTTAAAATGCCTACAATGGAAAAAACTCCCCCTGTGAAAAAATAAGATTCCGGGATTACCGGAAATGTTTTTCATACATTTTCCTGATCGTCTCAATCCATTTTTCCAGAAAGTTGTTAAAGCGGTTGCAAATAGTAGGACAATGCCTAAATCTTTTTCAGCATTTCAACGATTCCGGCATCCATTTTAGAAAAGCCGAAACACTTTTTACCGAGGTCTTTCAAAGAGGCTCCGAAATGATAAAGGTCTTTGTCATCAATTATCATAAATCTGTCATGAGATTGATTAAATTCCTTTCTTTCAGCGGGCGGAAATTGTTCATTGAACTTCTTGAGATCAAGGAGAAGCTGCTTTGAAAGGTTTTTTGTAAGTATTTTCAGGGACACACCTTCCTTTCTCTTAGAAAAAAGTGTCAAAACCGTATCATCAACATAGTTGTCAATCAGAACTATGGATTTTTCTGCCGATCTCACAATATCTGAAACAAGTTTGTATGCATCGAAAATCTGCCATTGAAAGAATATCCCTTGTTTTGGCTTAACATCATTTGACTCAAGAGCATTAAGAACTTTTTCTATTTTAGTATCTGTTTCCATCTGTCTGACTTCAACAGCATCAAGTCTTTGAAATATCAAACTATTTGAGGCTATTAAATGTCTCATGGAAACGAATGCCTTCATTATTTTTATGCTCATTTTTACAGCAACCGGGCTTTTTAAAACAGCCGATAACATAGCAACACCTGTTTCAGTAAATGCATAGGGATTTTTTCTTGTGCCACCCCAACTTGAAGTCACAAAATGTGACCTCAAGCTGATAAACTCCTGATTTGAAAGCATAAAATAGAAGCTGTCTAAAAATCTTTCTTTGTTTCTCTTTACAGCCTGGTTCAAAACTTTTGTCTCAACACCATAAAGTTCCGCCAGATCACTATCCAGCATCACCTGCATTACCCTGATCGTAAATATCCTGCTTTGAATATCATCAGCCTTTATTATCTGGTTTGACATACCAACCTCGAAATCTATATCTGATTTGATAATAATTATTTGATTTATATAATCAAGAAAATGTTTTAGAGCGTTTCGGTGTTGGAGAGAATTTCCTGAGTTCATCCTGCTTCTGTGTGTCGGCACCGGGGGCGAAGGGATTTCTGACGAACCCTCCATAATTAATCTTATTCATCAATAATTTTACAAAATTCAACAATTAAACTAAAAGCCTCTTTTATTGTTATTTTATTTATCAATCCGGCTGTTGCACTTTTCCACCCTTTTTCCAAAAGAAAAAGATCAATACCTGAAACTGCCTTTGTGAAACTTATAGGAAGATCATCATTTCTTGCTTTGAATGTAGTTTTTAACGCTTCTTTCAGCACATGGATACTACACTGTGGCAAAAGAGTAAAAAGGTCAAAAATATCCTTTGACCTTGAGTTTTCCGATCCTCTAACAACAAGCGTATGAAGTTTTTCAGCAACAGCAGATTCAACTGTATATATTTTCCAGGAAATAATGTCTTCTCCAAAAATATCACTTATTGAGCTTAGTTCAGGATATGGATAAACCTTGTCTCCCGTTGCAAGATCAAGATGTAAAGATTGAGCTTTATAATATTTCTCAGGCATCATGCCGATACCGCATCTGAACCAAAGTCGTGTTCCACCATACTCACCAAGTGTCATTAAATCTGACTTTTTCTCAAACTTAAACCAAACACCGTCTGCTCTCTCTTTTTCTATAGATAGAATCGCCTTTTTAATTATTCTTTCTTCATTTCCTGTTTTTATCAATGCATCCAGATCTACCGTATATCTTTGAGAGTTAAATACTCTAAGAGCAACATATCCGCCCTTGAAAACAATTGAATCGAACAGTTCTCTTGAAGCAGTAAGTCTTGCCACCATTCTTTCAATCAGAAACATCGTCTGGATATTTTGAAAAGCAACATTTTCCCTGACAGAGATATCAAACAGCTTTTTTCTAATATTTTCCGACTTGTTTTTTATCATGCTTCGAGCATTCCGATAACTGTGTCAATATGAGTTTTCATCATTTTTTCACATTCAAGCATTTTTGACATTTTCAATATTTCAGAAACAGTTGTCTTATTTTCTGATATTGATCTTACTGCAGCAGTAAAAGCTGTCCTTGAACCTATTTTTGATGAATATCTGAAAGCATCAACAACAGCACGGTTAATATCACAAATTTTAAAATACTCTTTACGGGCAATACCCCATTCATAATTTTTCCGTGTACGGATAAGTTTGTATTTCTTTTCCACTGTTCTTTTTGTGTGGTCAACAACAACCCATACTTGCTGTGGAGGGCTGTCTATCAATCCATAATAAAAAAGTGCAGACAATCCACCTATAAAAGAATTTTCTCCAAATTTCTTGCAAGCCACAAAAAAATCAATGTCTTCTGCAGGTATATCAGAGTCAGATTTTATATAAAGACCGTGACTTATCTTAATAAATGTTCCATCTGAAACCCCGGACTCAATCTGCCTTCTTGAAAAACCTGAGTCCATAGCCTGTTTCAAAGTAAAAATTGAAGATAATTTGTTTTTTGACATCTCACAGCCCCCTACTTGCCCGAACACATCTTGACACATTTTTCTTTAAATGTCAACAAAAGACACAGTGGGGTTCAGAATTCATGATATTCTCTTCGTGGAACTATCCTCCAAAAGCACCGGCATTGATTAATAGTATTGCAATGGATATTCCGTAAAGGATCAGGGGACGCACACATTCCCTGAAATATATTGCAATGAACAATAAAATAATCACGGGAAAAAACAGACAGAAAATTCCCCAGACAAAAGCTTTTTTAAATGCCGTGATAAGCAACATTATGTGTGCAATCAGTGCGATTACAAAAGCAACAACATTAAGTACATCCATTTTTCACCTCTTTT
>SLGQ01000247.1 GCA_007136595.1 Candidatus Sumerlaeota bacterium
AGATTTCAACCTCGTGGTCAGGATAAAAACAGGAAAACTAAACAGAATTGTTGTTTTCAGCGGTTAGAATTTTTTTGGATATTACTTTAAGCTGTTCTTTTAATTTGTCGTAATCAGGGGTGTCAATCCAAAGCAGTTGTTTAAGTGAGTTGATGTCGTAGTTCACGAGTATTGATGAAATTTCTAATTCATTAACCCACATATCTTTCATTTTGGCAGATTCTACAGCATCTTTCCAGTTGAAAGAATATTTCTGAGCTAAAAAAAGAATGTCTGCTATATCTTTAGGCTCATTTCTGCTAATTGCAGATATTTTGTTGGAAAGGATGTTTCCCCAGCTGTCAATACGGTGAAAAAGGTCACCTGCAATTATATCTCCCTGACGAAACGGAACATCATTGATCATTTCTATTTTAAGTGAAAAATCTTCATATTTAATGAAAATCCTTACAAACTTTTCATCAAGCAGCGTAACATTGCAGGCATCTGAATATTTTCTTTTCAAAACATTTATAATTTTATTTGCATCGTTTTTAAAACTTTCAGAGTCATTCTGGAAAAAATCAAGATCATCGGAATAACGGTGATGAAGATAATATCTGCCAAGAGCAGTGCCGCCGCTTAAATAAAAAACAGTCGCTTCTTTTTGAATTATATCAAGAACTTCATCCTGTAACGGGTATAGTTTGTTATTGTAATATTTTTCGTGCATTTATATATTTCTCCTTTAAAGAATCCGGCCAAAGCGAATCAATGATTTTGCTGTCATTAAGTATCTGTATTATTTCTTCAATGGTGAATATTTCAAGGAGAGTGTACCAGTTGTAACTTTTAAGCAATTTCACGATCAATCTGCTGCGGGCTTCGCCCCTTTTTTTATCGGCAATTATTGATATCGCTTCTTCCGGAGGAATATTGACATCCCATAAAACCTGAGCAATAAGTTGTTTTATTTCAGGATTGTTCCGCATACCCATAACTCCTTAAAACACGATTAATTATATATGCTTTTGTTCAAAAGACAAAAGTTTTCTTTATTATCATCTTTAATTAAATGATCATCGGAGAGTTTTCAACTGTATTTTAATGCCAGTTCAATGAGTCTTTCTCCGATCATGTCAACAGGGACAACATTTTTGTCGGTACTTGAAAAGAAATTTCCCCATGTGTTGACATTTTTTAGTCCTTTGCTGTGAAATTTCCTTAAATATTGTTCATCTTTATTTTCAAAGTGGGATATATCTTCTTCTGTGAAAGGAAAAACTATGTCCATTCCCGCACTTTCTCCGAGATATCTTTTCAAAACCAGTATTTTGGAGTTGATATCTTTGTTGCTTACATGGCTGCTTTTTGCCTCAAATGTGTGAATATATCCGTTCCTGAAAACGATGAGAGTGTCAATTTCAATAAGTGAATTGGATTTTCCGTCAAGTTTTACATTCTGATGAACAGAGGCGATCGATTCTTTTAAAAGAGAGTTTTCGCTTATCGCTTTATATACCGCATAACTAACTATTTTTTCAAAAACTATTGAGATCTGGCTTCTTGTGTTAAGTTGACTTTCTTTTTGAAAATTTTTTACATACTTCTGTTTGAACCGGTTAAAAACAGCTTCAGGAAATTCAACATTTTTGGTGTCGGAAATATAGTTTATTTTTTCAACTATCTTGTCAAAAAGGACTCCCAGAAAGTGAGCTATTTCCTTTTTAAGACCGGAGTCATCGGAAATCAGTGCAGGGTTTGATATCTTTTTTATGATCATTCCGGAAAGTTCATTTGTATATTTTTTGTAGTATTTTCCTATTCCGCTTCTAAAATCATAAGAAAAAGAGGGTTTCCCGAAATCCCGTTTTGAAACCATTTTTCTGAAAAAATCAAGGAGTGTTTCCCTGATGCTTTCCCTTGTTGTCAAAACCTCTTTTTTTAGATGGGGCATTATCCCGAAAATTCGCTGAATAAATTTGTCAACCTGTTCTTCTATGTGAGATTCAAGAACAAAATCTCTCAGTTCTTTTTTAAGATCGACAAGTGCTTTTATGTTTTCATAGGATGAAAAGAAAGCTCTCAGTATCATTGATGAACATAAGTTAAGATAAAGCTCGTCATACTGGTCTGAAAAATTGATGAAATAGTTGTTTTCATTGTCAAGAACAGGGAGAGAATCGGTCATGGAAGCTCCGTAAACCGAAAGCCTTTCTTTTAAATTCCAGTCAATTGAAAAAGTGCTTTTATACTCCGAAAAAGCTCCCGAACAGATACAAACTCTGTTGATCACTCTTGTATCGGGATCGAAATATATCAAGAAGTAGTCCATTTTTCTTTTTTCGGTAAAACCTTTGAGATAATTTGATATTACTATTCTGTGTATCCCTTTCCCCGAAGAAGCGTCGAAATATATCTCTTCAATATTGAATTTTTCCGCTGTGGAATGGATGTGCCTTTTTATGGTTTCAACTATTGTGCTTAACGAAAGATCTTCCGGAATGAAAATATTGGTATATTGTACCGGGGCTCCTTCTTTAAAGCGTATTATCATATTTTTCTTTTCATGCCACCCGTTTTCGGCGGCAAGAGGTGTGGTGAGAAAAATAATATGGTCAGGCTGAGCTTCCTGCACTACTGCCGCCTGAATTACTGTCTGTCTTGCCGTAAAACTCACTAAAAGTTTCATATTATCCTCAGCATCTGTCGTAAAATAATATATTTTCGCAAACAAAAAGGCAAAATATCCTTGAAAATAAACTAATATTTTTATAGAATCTATCAGCAGAATTATAAGTGGAGAGATTCATGCCGAGATTCACTGACTGGTATTTAAAATGGAAGCTGCTTGCACTTAACATTGTTATCGTTGTCATCTTTACTGTCATTACGATATACACTACGATGTATCTTGTAAGAAGTGTTTCTGATAATTTAGCAGAATCGACACTTAACGATGTTCTTGCAACAGCCTATGAAACAGTTGAAGGGATCAGGAGAATTAACACTAAAGAACTTCAGGATCAGCGATCTTCGATCAGGATACTGAGGGAAATTGAAAATTCATTAAGCGGGATAACTATCTCAGGTAACGGGAACATCACTGTTCTTGATTCTTCAAACGGTCAATGGATAGTTCACCCTGCACTCAGAGGGCAGTCTGCCGGATCAGGAGCCCATCTTACCCAGATCCTTAACGAAGGTGACGGGGCTGTCCATTTTGTTTCACCCGATACAAGAGAGAGAACCGTTTCAGTTTACAGATCTTATAAGCCGTTCAACTGGATCATTATTGCTTCAGTTCCTGTTCAAAGTGCATCGGGATTCATAACATCTTTCGGAACAAAGACGGTAATTTTCTTTATTCTTGTAATGGCTTTTTATGCTTTCCTTACCTATTTTATTTCTGAAAAGATAATAATCGATCCTTTAAGGCAGATAAATGAAGCTTTCAGAACAGGTGCGAGAGGGGATCTCAATGTAAGTCTTAAAAAGAGATTCAATGATGAGATCGGGGAGATGACAGACAATTTCAATGATTTCATTAGTACTCTGAAAAATATTATCCTTTCAATTAAAAACACCTCTGAAAGCATCTTAAACAGTTCAAATGAAATTTCAGGCGGCAACAATCAGCTCTCCAGTGCCACTCAGGAGATGGCATCTTCTCTTGAAGAAACTGCCGCTTCAGTAGAAGAAATAAGTGCTTCCATACACGATACCGCAGAAAACAGCGTAAAATTGACAGGAGGGATTTCGCTGACAAGTGAAAGGGCGGAAAAAGGAAAGAGAAGACTTAATCAGATGGAAAAAGCTATTTCTCAGGTAAAGGAATCAAGTGCCAGAATAGGAGAGATCGTTGATATGGTGAACTCGATCGCTTTCCATACAAATTTGCTGGCACTTAATGCGGCCGTTGAAGCTGCAAGAGCCGGGGAGCAGGGGAAAGGTTTTGCAGTTGTTGCCAACGAAGTAAGGAGTCTTGCTCAAAGAAGTGCCGATGCGGCAAGTGAAATAAAACAGATCATTGACTCAAATGAAGAATATACAAGCAATGCGGAATCGATCACGAAAGCAACATCCCAGATATTGATGGATGTGGTTTACAACATTCAGAACAATGCTCAGGAAATGAGAGATATCGAAGCCAGATCAAAAGAGCAGGCTAAAGGTATAAAACAGATAAACTCGGCAATTATGCAGATGGATGAAGTGACTCAGAGAAATGCCGCTCTTGTCGAGGAGCTTGCAAGCAGTGCGATGGATATGGCAGCCATTTCAAAAAGTCTCAATGACGAGGTGCTGAAGTTTAAACTGAGTGATTCCGATAACTATGGTTCCGTAATGAAGATGATGCCTCAACCGAAGTACGAAGAAAACATTGCCCCCGAGCCTGTTTCATTCAAAGAAAAAAGGGGCAAAAACGAGAATTTCGATGATTTTACCAAAGAAGATTTTGAGGATAAGTCATCCTTTCTTGATGATGATGATCAGTTCGAGGAATTCTAGATCACGATATTGAGCCTGACTGGTCAATTACTCCGGGTACGATAACAGTTACAACTTGTGTGTCAAGTATTGATCCGGTAGTTGCATCAATTATATTGAGATATACCTTGAAGCTTCTTGCTGATCCATCTTCCGGCTCAAAGCAGGTATCATTTTCTGCAAGAACTTTGAACCTGAGCCTGGAACCCTGTATGTCCACACTTGAAGTTCCTGTTGAAAAGTTGTTGAACCCGTTATTGTAGCCGGCATCGTTAAATTCAGCAGGGGTGGCAACAACTGTGGCGGCACAACTGTCGGCGGGGAGATATTCCAATGCTTCAACCTTTTTGATAAAGCATGCTGTGTCAAAACTTGTTTCAGCAGGGTCACCAGCAGGCTCGATATATACTGAAAATGTAGCATATTTTACGAGTGCATCAATTCCATTCACTATTGCATTTCCAAGCCCTGAACCGTTATGGGGGATTTCATAAAGAAGAGTTTCTCTTCCAGCTCCGGCACAACTTGGGACAACTGCCCCGGTAGAGACAGAGATGTCGGTAAGTTGGGTCCGGGCATCAGGACAGTATTGGTTGGATGAGTTGTATGCTGTGAGAACTGAAATAACTCTGGCACCGATGTTGTTTAAAGCTGAAACAGCCTGATCTCTTGAATGGGGGGTATAAACATCCGAACAATATGTCTGTGGAGTGTGAGACCGGGCATCAGTAATATGGAGAACTATCGGTATAGCACCTTCTCTGAATCCTGCTCCTCCTATGCCGGGACCTGTATATGGAGGTATAGACCCACCTTTCCAACTTGTTCCGGCTCCTGTTGCAAGCAGATATAAAGATTCATAGCCAGACTCTGGGATGTCATAGCCATTTCTGAGGGTTAGCTTATCAACACCTCCCTGAGCAGTGTTTTCATCCGTAGTTGGAGTTTGTAAGAGTCTGAATGGAACATCTCCGGCGGAAGAAAAACCGTGAGTACAAACAGGGAAATCCTGCCACTCGGCACACCCGAAAGCACTGTTTGTTATTCTTGTTCTGGTTTGAGGGATGATCGTATTTCTCAAAGAAGATTTGAGATTACTTATAGCTCCACCCATAGACCCGGTAGTATCAACACTGAAAAAAACATCTGCCATTTTAACAGTTGGTGAAAATATGAGATCGTCATCATCTTCATCACCTTCAAA
The DNA here is from genome assembly GCA_007136595.1 of Candidatus Sumerlaeota bacterium. Lineage (GTDB taxonomy): Bacteria > UBP6 > UBA1177 > UBA1177 > UBA1177 > SLGQ01. The sequence continues at coordinate 5,675 of SLGQ01000247.1, forward strand.
AGGGAGTTCAAAATAAAAATCTATTCCAACATCTTTCGGTGTAATATCGGGATTGCAGATATCTGAACCCACAGCAAGTTCAACCATGTCACTGTATCCGTTACCGTTGCAGTCCCAGTAAAGTCTGCAATCTCTACCGAGATTTTCGCAATATGGTTCAAGTTCATCAGGAACTCCGTCGCCGTCACTGTCAAGATCAAGAAAGTCGGGTATTCCGTCCCCGTCAGTATCAGGACATTTGTTTTTAAGGTGAAAATCGGGGCACTCTACACTGTCAGGAATTCCATCGCCGTCACTGTCAAGATCCAAATAATCGGGAACGCCGTCACCGTCAGTGTCTGGACAACCTTTTTCCGGATCGAAAGGACATTCATACCAGTCAGGAATACCGTCACCGTCACTGTCAGTGTCAAGATAATCGGGAATGCCGTTCCCGCTTGTATCGCGACATCCGGTATCGGGGTCAAAGTCAGGACATTCATACCAGTCAGGAATACCGTCGCCGTCACTGTCCGGGTCACGATAGTCAGGAACTCCATCCCCGTCAGTATCTCTGCAGTACGGGATATGTAAAAAATTTCCGTTGTCATCTTTTTCACCAAGAAGTTCAGGGCATTCGTACCAGTCAGGAATACCGTCACCGTCACTGTCAGTGCTTAAATAATCGGGTGTTCCATCTTCATTTGTATCAACAAGAATTCCATTAGGTGCTTTTATGCAGTTGGGAATTCCGTCTCCGCTTGCATCTTCCATGCACCATCCGGGGTTGTTGGCATATTTTGATGGTAGAGGGTATGGGTGTCCAAAACATTTACAAGTTGAATCTCCTTTGTTGCCCCCGCTGTCATCATCATCATCATTTCCTTCATTATCACCGGGGAGCCCACTATCTCCACCGCCGGGTAAATTCCCATTGTTGTCACCTGTATCTCCATCGCCATCTCTGGCACATCTCCCAGTTGCAAGATTACAGTGATAGCCCAAGGGACAGTCCATATTTGATTCGCAGGTCTGTCTTATTACAGGGTCAGTTGCCTCATTTGAACAACTTGAAAAAACTGAGAAAAACACAAAAACAAAGAAAATCAACCAAACTGATCTATTCATAAAAACCTCCCCTGTTTATTTCAACATTCACAACACACTTAATATTTTACTTAAATTTATTCATTAATCAATTGAATTTTTTATGATGGAGATTGTAGGCTTTTAATTATTTTCCGATAGTTGAAACCATTACGGCTTTGATGGTGTGCATTCTGTTTTCAGCTTCATCAAACACTTTTGAGTGTCTGCTTCTGAAAACTTCATCAGTAACTTCCATTTCTTTAAGTCCATGGTTTTCAAAGATCTCTTTTCCGATCTTTGTGTTTGTGTCATGGAAACTTGGAAGACAGTGCAGGAAAACAACATCGGGATTGCCTGTTTTCTTTATCATATCCATATTGACCTGATATTTTTTAAGCTGTTTAATTCTCTTTTCAAAAAGGTGTTCTTCGCCCATTGAAACCCATACATCGGTATATATTACATCGGCACCTTTCACAGCTTTTGCAACATCTTCAATAAGTTCTATTTTCCCACCTGTTTCTTTTGCAACTTTGTTCATTTCATCAACAAGCTTTTTGTCGGGAAAAAGTGCTTTAGGAGCACATGCTACAAAGTGCATACCCATTTTTGCAGCTCCGATCATAAGAGAGTTGCCCATATTGTTTCTGGCATCACCGCAGTAAACGAACTTAACTTTGTTGATAGGTTTTGCAACATGTTCTTCAATGGTCATGAAATCAGCAAGGATCTGTGTGGGGTGATAAAGGTCGGTAAGACCGTTCCATACTGGAACACCGGCATATTTTGCTATTTCCTCGACAGTTTCCTGTTTGAATCCTCTGAATTCAATACCGTCATAGTATCTTCCAAGAACTTTTGCCGTGTCTTCAATAGACTCTTTTTTAGCCATCTGACTGTCATTGGATCCAAGAAAAGTAATGTGTCCACCTTCATCAAGAGCTGCCACTTCAAATGCACAGCGTGTACGGGTGGATGCTTTTTCAAAAAGGAGTACAACATTTTTACCTTCAAGCAGGTCGCCTTTGATCCCGGCTCTCTTTTTTGCTTTCAGATTGTGGCTGAGATCAAGAAGATAGCGGATTTCTTCAGTAGTAAAATGTTTAAGTGTCAAAAAATGTCTTCCTTTTAAATTTACCGGCATAATTTACTCCATTCAAAATTTTAATAAACGGCACTGGATTATAAAATGCTGTATTTAAAATGCAAATTTAATTTGAAATAATATCCCGCTAATTATTTTAGGTTTTTTCATCACTTGCAATTATATATTTTTATTATATGATATGACAGTGTTGTTTGTGAGATATGATCTTGTGAGGAATTGAAGATGAGAAGATTTTTATTTGTTTTTTTTATTTCAGTTTTTGTTGCATTACCGTTTTCTGTTTTCGGCAGTCTCGGTCCCGATGTTTCTGTCACCGCTGACGGTAAAGTTCTCAGATGGGAAGAGGGGAGCAGGGATTATTTTGTAATGTTTCAGTCCCTCATAGAAGACAGACATGGAAATGCAACTTTCCGCCCTGAAAACCCCCAGGCAGATTCGTGTATTGATTATGATACCGGCAGTACATTTACACTTGAACCGCATCATATTCCGGACGATGCTTTTGTTGAAGCGGCATATCTTGTCTGGACAGCAGGGGCTGATCCGGCTCTTTTTAATTCAGGAAATACAGATAATTCCGTAACGCTCTCTTTTTTAAGTCAAGATGGTACAATTTCTTTGAATGAACAAGTAACATCAAGTGTTTCGGGAACATTTCAAACTCCGCCATCTTTTGAATATGAATCTTTAAGAAGCGGTATTGCCAGCACAGGATATTTTACATACAGAGTGGATGTCACTCATTTCATGCAGGAAATAATTGAGATGGGGCGTGAAGAAGGAAGTTCTTATGACGGTTACTCTCTCCTTGGAGATTATAATGTAAAAAATATGGATTGTACAAATCACAACAACTATGTAAGCCGTTCACTGATGGTTGGTGACTGGGTGTTGTTTTTTGTTTATACTTCTGAAAAGATCAGACCTAAAAAAATATATGTTTATAACGGGTTTGCAGAGTATCAACATACTTTTGAAGACCTTTTGGTGACAGGATTCGAGCTCCCCGATGAAGCTGAAATGAGACTCACATTGGTTGTTCATGAAGGTGACCCCGGAAATGTAAGCGGTACGCAGCATCCTGAAGCTTTAATGTTAAGCGGAGCTTCAACTTTTGACTGGCTTTACCTTACCAATATATGCAACCCCATGATGATGACATCGGGCGGTTTTGAGTATGTTGAAGTTTATAACATGGTTTCAAGTATGTACGGTTGGGAAGATGACTGGGAGTCCACACCTTACTGTGTCGGCGGTGTTCCACCGAATTATATTACATCTGAACTTCAATATGGTCTTGATGTTGATACATTTGTTATAAGTGCTCTTGATCCACTTTTTGAACCACATCTTGTTCCGGGAGACGATCATCTCTGGTTGAAAGTGAGTGCAAACCAGGATGTAATATATACCAATCTTTTGATTTTAAGTATTGACACTAAAAGACCTAAATTTGATATCCCGCCCAACCCTGACACACCTGACGGAAGGGAAAAGAACTACTGTTCCTGCCCGACTGAAGATGATGCCGTATGTGAAGACAGACCTTTTTACTTCACCATTAAAGTTGAAAACTGGGGAGATAACATTGCAAACAATGTTACAGTAAAAGATGTTCTTCCGCCACTTGTTAATTACATTCCCGGCACGACAGAAAAGCTTGTGAGAAAAGACGGTATAACAGGAGAGTGGGAGAAAATTCCTGATGTCAACGGACAGTTTCCCCTTA
>SLGQ01000146.1 GCA_007136595.1 Candidatus Sumerlaeota bacterium
CAAAAGCAAAAACGGTTTTTATCGGACTTGGGATCGGGGCTTTATACAAATTCATTGCTGACGGAATAAAACTTTTCCCAAGTTCAATTGAATGGGAAATTCCCAAATATAAAAACGGAGCAGTTGGAGGCGATATACTTCCGGCACTTCTCGGAGTCGGGTTTATAATCGGTCCTTATATTTCGGCTGTAATGCTTGCAGGGGCAGTGCTTGGCTGGATCGCTTTCATTCCGCTGATCTCTATAATGGGTGATTCGGCATCTTCTGTCATTCCTCCTGCTTCTGAACTTATTTCAAAAATGGATTACTGGGCTATCTGGGATATCTATGTAAGATATATCGGGGCAGGTGCTGTTGCTTTTGCAGGCATTATTTCTCTTGTTAAATCGATACCTATCATTTTCAGCTCTTTTTTGTCGGCTGTCAAAGGTCTTAAATCGGGAGATAAAGGGACACTGAGAACAGAAAAAGATATGCCGATGAACATAGTACTGGTTCTGATCGCCGTAATAATTGTGATGATAGCATTTCTTCCCTGGATACCGACAGGAATAGTCGGAGCTGTTATGATAACCATTTTCTCTTTCTTTTTTGTTACAGTTTCTTCAAGACTTGTCGGAGTTGTAGGTTCATCTTCAAATCCGATCTCAGGGATGACAATCGCAACACTTCTTTTCACAACAATGGTTCTTAAAGCAACCGGTCACACAGGACTTCCGGGGATGATCGCCGCAATTACAGTGGGAGGTATAGTTTGCATCGCTTCTGCTATTGCAGGGGACACTTCCCAGGATCTTAAAACAGGCTACATCCTTGGAGCTACACCTTGGAAACAGCAGACCGGGGAACTTCTTGGAGTTTTTGCTTCCGCTTTGACGATCGGCTTTGTCCTTGTTTTACTCAATGATGCTTACGGATTCGGGTCAAAAGAACTGGCGGCTCCACAGGCAACTTTAATGAAACTTGTCATTGAAGGGGTTATGGAATCAAATCTTCCGTGGGGACTTGTTTTTGTCGGTGCGGCAAGTTCTCTTGTCATTGAACTTATGGGGATACCTTCTTTACCTTTTGCTGTCGGACTTTATCTTCCGATACACCTTTCAACCCCCATAATGGTAGGCGGAGCAATAAGGGGAATACTTGAGAAAAAAGAGAAAAACAAAGAGGAACTTGATAAGAAAACCGAATCAGGAGTGCTTTATGCATCAGGTCTCATTGCAGGAGAAGGTCTTACCGGGATCATAATTGCCATCTTTGTTACAGGGGGGATAACTTTCTCACTTAAACAATATTTGTTCGGGCAATTTGGAGGACTTATATTTTTTATGGTTTTAACAGCTACAATGGTTTATTTTACATTTTACAGAACAGGTAAAAAGATATGAAAAAAGATCAGAATTTTCTGGAAATGGTCCCGAAAATAAGTGAAAAGTTAACTCTCAATAAAAAAGACGGGGTGACAACTGTAACTTTTGAAAGAAATGCTTTCATTGATAAATTTTTTAATTTTATTTTCAGAAAATCTGCACAGATACATGTGGAACTGGATGAAATAGGAACAAAAGTTTTTGATTTAATTGACGGAAAAAGAAATATCGGTGAAATTTGCAGTTTGCTTGAACAGGATCTGGGAGAAAAGGTACACCCGGTGTTACAGAGAACAACTCAATTCATTGCTTCACTGAAACGGAACGGGTTCATTGAATTTTAGCCGGAGGTAAAAATTGTTTAATCTGACAAGCAGTTTCAATCCCGCCGGAGACCAACCTCAGGCTGTCAAAAAACTTATAGAAAGATTTCACAATAATTCAAAGAATGAAATGCTTCTGGGAGCTACCGGTACCGGAAAAACATTTGTGATGGCAAAACTTATCGAATCTCTCAACTGCCCCACTCTTGTAATTGCCCACAACAAAACTCTTGCAGGGCAGCTTTACGGTGAATTCAAGAACTTTTTCCCAAAGAACAGTGTCGGATATTTCATCTCTTTTTACGATTACTATCAACCTGAAGCATATATTCCCACAACAGATACATATATTGAAAAAGATGCTTCAAGGAACGATGACATTGACAGAATGCGTCATTTTGCTACATCAAGGCTTCTTGAAGATAAACACAGCATTATCGTTGCTTCGGTGAGCTCAATTTACGGCATCGGTTCTCCGGAAGCCTATAAAGGTCTCACAATGAAACTTTTTAAAGGGAATGTTTTTCCGGTAAAAGATCTTGCATTGAGTCTCATTGAAATTCAGTATGAAAGGTCAAATTTTGATCTGGCAAGAGGGAAATTCCGGGTTAAAGGGGATATTGTTGAAATATTTCCACCTTATGAAAATGAAATTGCCATAAGGATAGGTTATTTCGGTGATGAAATTGAAGAAATATCGCTCATAAAACCTTTTGACGGCAAAAAGATCAAAAATCTCGACAGTGTAAGGATATATCCTTCCAGCCATTATGTTGCAGAAAAAGAGACACTGAAAAGAACCGTTGCACAAATAAAAGAGGAGTTGGAGCAGAGGCTTGAACACTTTAAAAAGAACAATAAATTGATAGAGGCACAGCGACTTTCAGAAAGGATCGAGCAGGACATTGCAATGCTTGAAACAGCCGGATACTGCTCAGGAATTGAAAATTATTCAAGATATTTAACAAACAGATCTGCCGGCGATCCTCCTCCCACCCTTCTTGATTATTTTGGGGATGATTTTCTTGTCATCATTGATGAAAGTCATGTCACCATCCCTCAGATAAAAGGGATGTACCGGGGTGACAGATCAAGAAAAGAAGTGCTTGTCAACTATGGATTCAGACTTCCAAGTGCTCTTGACAACAGACCTCTCAATTTTGAGGAATTTGAGCAGAAACTCAATAAAGTTCTCTATGTTTCAGCAACTCCGAAAGAATATGAAATAGAACGCGTAACAGATGTCATAGAACTTATCAACAGACCGACAGGTCTTCTTGACCCGATGCCTTCCGTTCTTCCGGCTGAAAACGAAATTGAGCTTCTTTACGATGAAATAATTAAGGAAACTGACAATGGTGGAAAAGTTCTTGTAACATCTCTCACTAAAAAAATGGCTGAAGATCTGACAGAGTTTCTCAAAGAAAAAGGGATAAGGGCAAAATATCTTCACAGCGACATTGACAGCATTGAAAGACTCAAGATCGTGATGGAACTGAGAAAAAATATATTTGATGTGCTTGTCGGGGTTAATTTGTTAAGGGAAGGGCTTGATATTCCTGAAGTGACTCTTGTTGCAATACTTGATGCCGATAAAGAAGGTTTTTTAAGAAGCGAATCTGCTTTGATCCAAACGATCGGAAGAGCTGCCAGAAACGAAAAAGGGAGAGCAATACTATTTGCAGATAAAGTTACTCAGGCTATGAAAAACGCTATATCCGAAACTTTGAGAAGAAGAAGAATACAACAGGATTTCAATGAAAAACAGGGGATTACTCCGGTATCGATCAAAAACAAGGCTATCCTTGACATTGAACTTCATATTCCCGGAAAAAATCTTAAAGCTGTAAGCAAGGCTCAGAAAAAAGATATATACAGAAAAATCAGTGAACTTGAGTCTGAAATGAATAAAGCCGCCTCAGAATGGAACTTTGAATATGCAGCAATAATCAGAGACAAAATATTTGAGTACAAAGCTGGACTTGAGAAAAAATAATTATTATTTCCCGTATTTATCTACATTGAAGAATCTTTTCACTTTATAAATATCACTCTGCATTGCCTCTTCAAATGTTCCGAAAAAAAGAACTTTTTTATCAGCAAGCATAAGAACTTTCTGGGCACTTCTTTTTATAGATAGAAGTTCGTGAGTAACTATAAAGTAAGTTGTTTTAAGCTGCTCATTAAGCTTTATGAAAAGCATATCAAGATCTCTTGCTGTAACAGGATCAAGCCCTGCCTGCGGTTCATCAAAGAAAATTATGTCGGGATCCATCACAAGAGCCCGTGCCAATGCACCTCTTTTTTTCATTCCCCCTGAAAGTTCCTGCGGATATTTATCACGATGCTGATAAAGATTGACCATTGCAAGTTTTTCGCATGCTATATCTTTCGCATTTTTTAAAGGGAAATCAGGGTAGTGCATATTTATCGGAAGCATTACATTTTCTTCGAGAGTAAGAGAAGTCATTAAAGCTGAACTTTGATAAAGGATCCCTATCTCTTTATAAAAAGTGGTGTTTTCCGGAAGAGGATGGATAATTTCATTATCTTTGAAAAAAACATTTCCACTTATAGGAGGATTAAGCCCCACTATCGCTTTCATTAAAGTTGATTTTCCGCAACCCGATTCCCCCAGAACTACAAATCTTTCACCATTTTCAATTGAAAAAGAAATATCTTCAAGAATTATATTGTTCCCGTACCCGGCTGTAAGGTTTTCAACTTTTAGCATTTATAGCCTCTAAATCAATCCTGTTCAAGTAGTCTTATAAAATCCTGTTTGTCAGGCAAAACTGTTTTGTATCTGCTTGCAAATATTGTGTTGTTGTCTTCAGGTAGTGTTATTTCAACCAATGTTTCACTTTTGTCTTTGCAGAGCACTATGCCGATAGTTTTGTTTTCATCCGGCAACCTGACAAAACGGTCATAATAATTCACATACATCTGAATTTGTCCAAGATCCTGATGTGTAAGCTCTCCGATTTTTAAATCTATAACAACAAATGAGCGGAGAATTCTGTTGAAAAAGACAAGATCAACTTTGAAATGTTTTTCATCAAAGGTAAATCGCACCTGTCTGCCGACAAATGTGAATCCTTTGCCGAGTTCAAGCAAGAAATTCTCAAGTTTATCAATGATCTCTTTTTCCAGTTCACTTTCTGAATATTGATGGTGCTCCGGCAAGTTCAAAAACTCAAGAATATATGGATCTTTAAGAATATCAACCGGCTTTTCTATTATTTGTCCTTTTTCTGACAGCTGCTTTACGCCTTCTTTGTCTCGGCTTAAAACCAGCCGTTCATAAAGTGCACTATCAAACTGTCTCTTAAGTTCTCTAACACTCCAATTATTGTTTAATGCTTCTATCTCATAAAAGTTCCTTTCTTCGTTATTTTCAATGCGAATAAGTACCAAGTAATGTGTCCAGCTCAGTGCAGAAGCTGAGTTCTCAGAAATCCTAATCGGTGATTGTGATTTTTCTGAAATCCTGATAGCTGATCGTGAATCCTCATCCGAAATAGTGCCTACAGAATAGATCAAATAAAACTTCCTCATATTTTCCAGGTTCTGAACCGAAAATCCTTTCCCGAACTCTTTTGAAAGCTTCGCTGAAAGCTCTTTTAAAACCTGTTTGCCATATTCAGCCCGCTCTTTTCCGTGCTGCTCATCTTCAACGATCATGCGACCTATTTCAAAGTAAGTATAAACCATTGTCTTATTAACTGCTCTTACAACATTATGTCTCGCAGCATTAAGAAGTTCAGCTATTTTTGTGTAGAGTCCAGAACTTTGAATTTCCTTACTCATCCTTTAATCTCAATATCGTTTGCTAAGTATAAAGTATTATCGAAAACAGTGCGTCAATTGCAACAACCATGAAGATCGAAACAACGACCGATTCAGTGGTTGCTCTTCCAACTGCATCGGCTCCACCCCGCACATTCAAACCTTTGAAACATCCAACTGCAAGTATCACCCATGCAAAAGAAATACTTTTCACTGTTCCCCAGAAAATATCTTTCATCAAAAGAGCTTCAAGCATCTGACTGATGAATGCCCCGAAAGGAATATTGTAGATCGTTGAAACTATGAGTCCTCCGGTTATCCCGGCAATATTGGCAATAGTGGTAAGTATCGGCATAACAAGAGTAACTGCCCAGAATTTCGGAACAAGGAGGAATTTAAAAGGTTTTATTCCCATTGTTTTAAGTGCGTCAACTTCTTCCATTACAACCATCGTTCCTATCTCGGCAGCTATCGAACTTCCTGTTCGTCCGGCAATTATTATTGCCGTTATCAAAGGTCCGAGTTCTTTGGTCATTATCATTGTACTCATTGTAGCAATGTATGTCTGACCCCCGAATTGAGCAAGCTGGATGGCAGCCTGCAAAGCTATGGTAAACCCGATCAGAAAAGCAAGGAGGAAAACAATGGGTATCGCCTTGTACCCGATCTGGTATGCATTTCTTGTAGTATCATGTTTCAGTACAAATTTTCTGTTGAATAAAAACTCAACCGAATAAAACACCATATCAACTATTATGACAAAAAAGAAAAGTATTTTACCGTATAAAGCATATATCCGGCTTCCCAGAGATTCAATGAAAGGCTCCGGATCAACAGGCTCTTTTTCATCAAATCTGCTATCATCATCATGAGCATAAAAAACTTCTTTTTTCAACTCTTCATCAATACATATCTTATTGGGATGCTCCACACATATTTTTCTTATAAGAGCCTTGGTTATGGAGTTTAAAACAACCCCCTCCATATCAAAACCTATTTCTTCATTTTCAGATATCTGTGATGATATGTCAGAATAGACACTCATCGCATTTTCAAAATTAATGTCTGAAGGAATTTTAATTGTTATCATTGTTTTTTTCTGTCAGTTTTATACCAAGCTCATCAAGTTGATCTGTCGTAACGGTTGACGGAGCGGAACTCATTAGACATGATGCGCTGGTAGTTTTTGGAAAAGCTATCACATCTCTTATTGCATCAACACCGAGGATCACCATCACAAGTCTGTCAAGCCCGAATGCAATACCGCCATGCGGAGGTGCTCCGAATTGTAAAGCTTCCAGAAGAAATCCGAATTTTTCTTCCGCTTCTTTTTCCCCGATCCCGAGTATAGAGAAAACTTTTTTCTGTTTTTCAATATTGTGGATCCTTATACTTCCTCCACCTACTTCATGACCGTTTATTACCATGTCATAAGCTCTTGAACTTATCTGTGACAGGTCGGCACCGCTTTCAACGGCATCAATATCAAAATCTGTAAAAGGGTGATGGGTTGCCACCCACCTGTTGTTTTCTTCACTGAATTCAAATGCCGGAAAATCAATCACCCAAAGCGGAGAAATGGCGGTTTTATCTATAATATCAAGTTCCGATGCCATTCTTTTTCTGAAGTTACCCATAGATTTCAAAGCAATGGAACGATTGTCGGCAACTATGAAAAGTATCCCGTTTTCAGGTATTACCGATGAGATCTCATTGATCTCATTTTCGCTGAAAAACTTTAAAAGAGGTGATTCCAGCTCACCGTTTATTTTTTTTATGAATGCCAGCCCTTTTGCTCCGTCACCCTGAACGGCTGTTTCCATTTTCTTTATTTCATTTCTCGAAAAACTGTCAGCTTTACCTTCAACGATCACCCCTTTTACTGACATACTGCTCTCTTTTGCGGCATTTGCAAAAGCATTAAAAGAAGAGTTTTTGAAAATATCATCAAGGGTTATCAGCTCCATTCCGTATCTTGTATCGGGGGCATCTGTCCCGAATCTTTCCATCGCTTCGTTATAGCTTATCATTGGGAAAGATCCCGGTAAAACCGCATCGGGTTTCATTCCCGAAATTACTTCCTTTATCATATTTTCCGCAAGTTCCATCACATCAGATTCTTCAGCAAAACTCATTTCAATGTCTATCTGAGTAAATTCAGGCTGTCTATCTGAACGGAAATCTTCGTCCCTGAAACACTTAACTACCTGATAATAGCGATCCATTCCCGCTATCATTAAAAGCTGTTTAAATATCTGCGGAGATTGGGGAAGAGCATAGAACGATCCTTTCCACATTCTTGAAGGGACAAGAAAATCCCTTGCCCCCTCAGGTGTTGACTTGTTTAAAACAGGTGTTTCAATATCAAGAAAACCGTTTTTTTCAAGATTGTTTCTGACAAGAGCAGTTACTTTCCCTCTTGCGGCTAAAATATCTCTGATACGGGATTTTCTGATATCAAGATATCTGTATTTAAGTTTTATAGTATCAGAAGCTTCTTTGTTGTGATCGTAAGGCATAGGCTTTGAACTGTTAAGCAAAGTCACTTCCTTTGCTTCAACTTCGATTGCCCCTGTGGGATATTTATCGGTACGGTTTTCATTACGGTCAATAACGATCCCCTGAACCTGTATCACATCTTCAGCAGACATTTTTTTACATTTTTCAACAAGAGTCGGATCGTTTATCACAACTTGGGTCATACCATAACGATCGGATATCATTAAAAACAGGATAGGACCGAATTCCCTTTTGTGAGTTATCCAGCCGCAAAGTTTTACAGAAACACCAAGTTTGTCGAGCGACAGCTCTCCACAATTATGAGTACGAAGCATTTTTCCTCCCCGTTTTAGAGTTTGACCGGATCTATTGTGCAGTTATTTTTTATCAGTTTCATTTGTCGCCGGAGCTGAAGTGTTTCTGAAACCGGCCGGGATAGTAAAAGAGAGCGTTTCCTTCGAAACAGGTCTTACATTTTTTACTGTGTGGGTCACTACCGGCATTTTTCTGTTCCTTGGAATTTTTTCCATTTTTATTATCATCCCTTTGTCTGCAAAATGATCTTCGATCTTTGCATCAACTGAACGGTATTTTGCCACGGAATCAGGTAAAAGACCGGCGAACTTCCTCTTGAATTTTAAAATGGGACTGTTTTTCATTTCGGGAGCTATCCAAACTCTGGAGTAAGGTTTGCCGTCAACTTTGACAAACCACTCTTCGCTGTCCCAGTCTTCTGTTTTCATGTTTCCTTTCTTTTCAAAACTAATTTCAGGTATCACGGTTTCAGGGTCAATGTATCCCTGAGCCCGGATATCTTTGGCAAGCTGTTCAGCAAAGCTTATGTACTGGGAAAGTTGAAATTCCTGAAAAGAGTTTGTCTTGTGGTTAATGATCGTAATTTTATCGGATTTTATGTCTATTATGGTTTCAATTCTGCCGTTAGCTCCGATATTATCCATCTTCATCATATTTTCTGTTACAAAAATGTTCTTTGTGACAACCTGTCCGTTCGCTTCAACCTCTTCAACAGTTGACCACGCTTCTGAAGCTGACATAAAAACAGGAAAAATAAATAAAACAAAAAAAACACTCATCAATTTTTTCATCATAAACCTCTTTTTTATAAAGACCTTCGCAAACACCATTTTAACCCATTAGAATTTTTTCTCAACAAAGTCAGCCATTTTTTTCTCACTATCTGAATAATATACAACTTTTGACGCATCTTTGAAAAAAGTCATTTCAACTTTTGAGTCAAGAGAGATAAAAGCAAACGAGAGATCGCTGAAATAAAGCCCGCTTTTTACAACAGGAGCTTCAAGAAAACTTTTATTATCAAGAACTGAATTTTTTACTGCCGTTGATCTCTTTTTCATCCCTTTCATGACAATGTTTCCGTTTTTTTCTCTTGATATCGAATATTTTCTTTTTATCAAAGGGTGTTTCCAACTTTCATTGTCAAAACATTCTTGAGAAAAACATATTATTATGGCACGGTAATCTGTGTATTTTACAAGTTCATCAAAATATTTTTTTTCAAGAGCCGTAAGTTTGCCATC
>SLGQ01000316.1 GCA_007136595.1 Candidatus Sumerlaeota bacterium
ATCTTTTTAAGACGGATATCCTTGTAAATGCCGTCACAGAAGATGCCAGAGATGAATCAAGTGACCATGATTTCGGCAAAAATGTGATTCCCGCGCTCTATCCTTACAAAAGGGTTTTTGTGTATGATTTCCTTAAAAACAGCATATATATGCCGGAAGAAGATGATTATGAAAAACCGTATTGGAGAGATGTGGGGACGATAAGAAGCTATTTCGATGCCCACATGGATCTTGTTTCAGTATCTCCTGCGATAAACATGTATAACCGTAATTGGCCCATATTCGGTTTCCCGGAAGTGAATATGCCACCTGCAAAATTTGTTTTTGCAGATGATAAGAACAACAGACTCGGTGTTGCAACTGACTCGATAGTTTCTGAAGGATGTATTGTGAGCGGCGGGCATGTGAATTTGTCGATACTTTCTCCCGGAGTTAGAGTTAACAGCTACGCTTCTGTGAACAAATCCATTTTACTTAACAATGTCAGTGTAGGCAGATACTGTGAGCTTAAAAATGTTATCGTTGATAAAAATGTTTCAATCCCGCCTGACACAAAGATAGGTTTCAATAAAAAGAAAGATCTTGAGCGGGGTTTTACTGTAACTGAAGACGGGATCGTTGTAATACCCAAAGAATACAGCTTCCAGGAGGGCAGATGAGTCGTAAAACACGGGTAGTTTTTTTGTGGCACATGCATCAGCCTTATTACAAAGATGCAGGAAAAGGGACATACCTTATGCCCTGGGTGAGGCTTCACTGTCTGAAAGGGTACTATGACATACCTCTTGCAATGGAAAAATTCGGTGTCAAAGGGGTTGTAAATGTTGTTCCTTCGCTTCTTGAGCAGATCATAGATTACACTGAAAACGGAGCAACAGATCCGTGGCTTGACCACACAAGATACAATCCTGCTGAAATGAGTAAAGATCAAAAAGGGTTTGTTCTCAAAAATTTTTTCATGCTCCATTGGGACAGACTTGTAAAGACTTCTCCCAGATATCATGAGCTGCTTAATAAAAGACTTCGTTATGAGAAGAAACTGAACTGGGATGAAATGGCTAACCTTTTCACTAATGAAGAACTTTTTGATCTTCAAGTGCTTTTTAATCTTAAATGGTTCGGATTCATGGCTTTGGAAAGATATCCGGAACTAAAAGCTCTTGATAATAAAGACCGCAGTTTTACTCAAAACGACAAGGAAACAGTTCTTGAAGTGATGAATAAAATCATGAAAGAGATAATACCGCTTTATAAAAGATTGAAAGAAGAAGATGTCGTGGAGCTCAGTTTCACCCCCTTCTATCATCCGATACTTCCCCTTATCATTGATACTGATATTTCGGCAAGGAGCAGCGGAGCCCCTCTCCCTGACAGGTTTTCTTATCCCGAAGATGCTTCATGGCATATTGAGGAGGGGAAAAGATACTGTGAAGAACTGTGGGGTGATAAAATAGCCGGTATGTGGCCCTCAGAAGGGAGTGTTTCCCCTGAAATAATTCCTCTTGTTGCAAAATCGGGAGTAAAATGGATCGCTACAGATGAAGGTGTTTTGCTCAACTCACTGGGAACGAGCGACAAATCATCAGTTCTCTTCAGACCGTACAGGTTAAAAGTCAATGAAAATGAGTGTGTTGCAGGATTTTTCAGAGATAAATACCTTTCCGACCTTCTGGGATTTTCTTTCTCAAGAATGGAACCTGTAAAAGCAGTTGACACTTTTATGAATTATGTCAAAAGCATAAACTACAACCTTCCGCAGGGACATCCCGATCCGGTGGTTTCAGTCATTCTTGACGGTGAAAATGCATGGGAATCATACCCTGAAGACGGAAAACTTTTTCTTGAAGAATTTTTTGGGAGACTTGGCAATAACCCTGATATAGAAACTACAACCTTCTCAAAAGTTCTTGAAGAAGAGGAAAAAGAAATAATGCAGCCTATTTCAAGAATATTTTCAGGGTCATGGATAAACAGCAACTACGAAATATGGATAGGTAACGAAGAAGACAATACCGGATGGGAATACCTTAAAAGGGTAAGAGATTTCTATGAAAGATTCAGATCAGAAAATGAAGTTGATCCGGAAACCGATAAAGAAGTTATGCTGAGTCTTTACAGAGCTGAGGGGAGTGACTGGTTCTGGTGGTACGGACCTCAGTTCTCGACAGAAAATGACTGGCTTTTTGACAGACTTTTCAGGAGGCATTTAAGAAGAGTTTACTATCTTTTAGGTGTTGATACCCCGTCATTCCTTGACATACCGATAAGTTCATCTTCGGGAGTCAATGTCAACATTCAGCCTACCGCTTTAATAAAACCCTGGATAACAGGGAGAAATGAAAGTTATTATGAATGGTCCGGTGCGGGGGTTTTTGAAAATGTCAAAAGGTCGGGAGAAGCGATGTACAATTCAATAAAAATGATTGACTCGCTATATTACGGTTTTGACAGGGATCATATATTTTTTAAAATGCATCTGGTGGGAAAACTCAGTTTTTATGAACACAAAAAATATTTCCTCCGTGGATTTATAATGAACAGCAAAGACCTTGATTTTACACTGCCCTTGATAAGGATGGGTGCTGTTGATTTTTCAGTAAAGGCAAATAGCGGCAATGAATTCATGATGGAGATAGTAGGTGCCGGACTGGCTGCATTTGATGAAATAGTTGAGATGAAAATAAATTCCCTGAAAGCGGGGCTTAAACCCGGTGAAAAAATAGGAGTTTATTTTAAAATAATCTCATCTGACGGAGTTGAACTTGAAAGAGTTCCTTCAAACGGCTCGATAGAGCTTACAATACCGGATGACAATATGCTTTATACATTTTGGGATGTTTAACGGGGTGAAAAATGATAAAAGGTAGTTTAAGAAGAGATCCTCTTAATAAGTGCTGGGTTGTTTTTGCTCCTGAAAAAGTGAATACGATCATCAGGCAAAGTTCTGAAAAAGATGCTAGATTTGATATAAATCCCTATGCGCCCGGCTTTGAATTTGCAACGGGTAGAGACATTTTAAGAAGAGTAAACCCTGCTTATGCACATCAGGAATGGTCTGTCAGGGTTTTTCCTGCAAAAAAACCTGTTCTGCTGATAGAAAGTGAGGTCAATTTCAAAGGACACGGACTTTATGACAAGATGGAAAGACTTGGAGCACATGAAGTTATTGTTGAAACTCCAAGACAGAATATCCATTTTGATCAACTTTCAATAGAAGAGATCACAGATGTTCTGAGCGTAATAAGGGAAAGGGTAGGGGATTTGAAAAAAGATACGAGATTCAGGTATATTTCTGTCTGCAAAAACAGAGGTTTGTCGGCAGGAGGAACAATTGACCACAACTATAGTGAAATTAAAGCTTATCCTTTTGTTCCGCCGATGATACAGTGCAGGATCGATCATGCGGTAGCGTACTACAAGCTGAAAGAAAGATGTGTAATGTGCGACATAGTTGATCAGGAGATCGCTGACAAAGAGAGAATTGTGGTTGAAAACGATCATTTTGTGGCATTTTGTCCTTATGCCAGCAGATTTCCATTTGAAATAATGATTTCACCCAAAAAACACGGGAGCATTTTCAACACAAAAAATTCCGATTCGGTGAAAGAACTTGCAAAAATATTGAGGCTTGTACTTTTAAAAACAAGAAAAGCACTTAAAGCACCCGCATATAACTGTGTTTTCCATCAGCCACCTGTTAATTCCGGTGAAATGGAGATGATAGAGTCAAAGGCTTACCATTGGCATATTTCAGTGATCCCGAGAATGACAAACATTCAGCCTGATACCCTTGAATACGGGATATATACCAACCCTACTCTCCCGGAAGAGGCAGCACAATTTCTTAGAAATATCAGCGATCAGTAGATAAAGACACTCCCGGTTTTTGCATAATAAAGTTTTATTTGACAGCCATATAAAAATTAGGTAGCATTTGTAGTATTTTATGAGGTTCTGTCATGGATGTTATGAAAAAACTTGAGATTCTAAGTGATTCGGCTAAATATGATGCAAGTTGCTCCTGCTCCGGAAGTGACAGAAAAACACCTAATGGGGGACTCGGCAACGGTAAGGATTGCGGTATTTGTCACAGTTGGAGCGATGATGGAAGGTGCGTTTCCCTTTTCAAGATACTTTTTACAAATTATTGCATTTATGACTGTGCATACTGTGTCAACAGAAGAAGTAACGACATTTTAAGAGCTTCGTTCACGCCAAGAGAAGTTGCAGACCTTACGATAGAATTTTATAAAAGGAACTATATTGAGGGTTTGTTCCTTTCAAGCGGAATTATGAAAAATCCTGACTATACGATGGAGCAACTTTCCGAAACTTTAAGGATTTTAAGAGATGAATATCTTTTTGGCGGATATATACATGTAAAAGCGATACCCGGAGCTTCAAAAGAGTTGATAGACAAGGCGGGAGCACTTGCAGACAGGATTTCTGTAAACATAGAGCTTCCTTCAAAAGAAAGTCTCCGGTTGCTTACTGATAAAAAGCATACCGATATTTTTAAACCGATGAAACTGATAACCGATGGTGTTTCTCAAAGTGTTGCTGAAAGAAAAAAGAGCAGATTTGCTCCGAGATTCGCCCCGGCAGGTCAGTCAACTCAACTGATCGTTGGTGCAACGCCTGAAACAGATATGACAATAGTCAAACTTTCAGAAGCGATGTATAACAAATTTGCATTGAAAAGGGTTTATTACAGTGCTTTTATTCCAGTAAATGCAGGGGATAAAAGACTTCCTGTTTTGAGGGAACCGCCGCTTCTCAGGGAACACAGGCTTTATCAGGCAGATTTTTTAATGAGGCAATACCACTTCAATGCTGATGAAATACTGACTCCTGATAAACCGATGCTTGATATTTCTCTTGATCCTAAAGCTAACTGGGCACTTAACAATTTTCATCTTTTCCCTGTTGAGATAAACAAGGCGGATGTTGAAATGCTTCTCCGTGTTCCCGGTATCGGACCTCTTTCAGCAAGGAGGATCGTGGCGGCAAGAAGAGGACATTATCTTAATTTTGACGATCTTAAAAAAATAGGGGTGGTGCTAAAAAGAGCGGGTTATTTTATCACTTGCAAGGGAAAGAGGATGCCCGCTTTTTCTGAGAAATACCAGTCTGTTTATGGTGCCCTTGCAGAAAATCATGATCCGGGACCTTATCAAATGAAGCTTTTTGAAACCGGTTGACATGAACAAAGTTTATCTTTTTGACGGCACTTTAAAATCTTACAACAACTCACTGAGAAAACTGTGGCATCTTGCTCAAAACGGGGAAAAACTTTTCTCAAAGGGGGATTATCATCCCGGACTTTTTGAGACTGTTATTGATCTGGACTATTTGAATGAGTTGCAAATTTCAAAAAAGGAAACTGCGCTTTTTAAAGATTGTTGCAGAACTCTTGTTTATTCATTTTGTTCGGGAGAAAAAGAGGCTGTTGAAGTTACCCCCTCATTTATCAGTTACATGAGAACTAACGGGAGAAAAGGTTTTTATCATCTTGCTGAACCTTCTGTAAGGATCGTTACAAAGGCTGCGAAAAGAACGGGGAGTGAAGCACATAAACTCAAAGGGATATTGCGGTTCAGGAAATTCGGGACCCTTTTTTACGGGCAGTATTTCAGCAAAACTTTTGTTCTTCCTATGCTTGGAGATCATTTTAAAAAAAGGATGCCGAATGAAACATGGATAATTCATGACAGTGAGAGGGAAACCGGTCTCTATTACGATGGAAAAGAACTTAGACAGGCTTTTTTTGATAAAAATGAACTGGCTGAACTGAAAATTCAAAGTGAAAAAACAAAAGCTGAAGATGAAATAGAAAAACTGTGGAAAAAGTATTTCAATACAATTGCGATAGAAACCCGTAAAAACCCTAAACTCCAGCAATCCTTTATGCCCAGACAATATTGGCGATATATCGTGGAAGTTGAAGAAAGGGTTGGGTAAAAAAAACTTAAAATAATCGAAAAAAAAGTAATAAAAAAGCGACTTTTATGGTACAAAAGGTGTTGTAGGTAAAGAGGTGTTTAATATGAGTCGTTTCCAAGTAAAAAAGATCAGCAACTACAATGCCGGGTATCCGGAAAATTCAAGGTATAAAAACACCCCTGTCCTTAAAAAGATCCCGATAAAACTTTTTTCTATTTTTGTTGTTGGATTCATGTTCCTTTTGACTGCTCCCGGATGTCATATTTTGTTTCCGGGATGGTGGGAATTGTCTGGAGATGATGTTGTTGATTACGAATGTTACGAGGATTCAGATTGTCCTGAAGGTAAATACTGTGAGTGGCACTGGTGCAGAGAAAAAATGCCGGATGAGGAGACAGGAGACTTTGAGACGGAAGACCTCGATATAGTGGATGTTGAATGTGTTGAAGATAAGGATTGTCCCGAATATCAATTCTGTGATATTTACACAGGAAAATGTTACGCGATAGATGGTGGAATTGATATTATGGACTGCCGTTATGACGGATGCTGGGAGGGATATGAATGTAATGAAGAAACCGGATACTGTGAGCCTGTAGAAGAGACAGATGACTTTGAGACTGATGAAGACTTTGATGATGACTTTGATACTGACGCTGATTTTGATGCTGACGATGACTTTGAAAATGAAGACGAAGATTTTACAGATGAGGATATAACGGACGAGGAAATGATCGATGAAGAGTAATTTCCAAGTAAAAAAGATCAGCAACTACGATGCAGGGTATCCTGAAAAGGTGAAAGAACCTTCCAGATTTGTTGTGGTTAAGATTCCTTTTAAGATTTTTTCGTTGTTTCTGGTAGGAGTTCTTTTTTTCATTAACTTTCCAGGGTGTGGTTTTGTTGTTACGAACAGTGAGGACTCTAAATCTGAGAGAGAATGCGAGACAAGTTCAGATTGCCCTGCTGGTTATGAATGTGATACTTATACAGGAGAATGCGTTCAAGCCTGGGATGATTGCACAGGTATCCCAGAGCCTGATCCTTATTGTTTAAGTGACAGTGATTGTCCTGATGGATATGAATGTTACCTTGGAGATTGTGAGCCCAAAACAGATGAAGGAGAATGTGCTTTAAAAAATATTGGAAAAACATGTACAACAGATAATGAATGTGGAAACTGTATAATATGCAGTGGAGGAAAGTGTATCCTCGGTTGTTTGGATGATGATGACTGTCAAATGCATATGGGGCTTAAATGCAATAAAGAGCTTGCAAGATGTCTGAATGTTTTTGGGTCTCTGCAGGCTTGTAACGAAACAAATTGCCCGACAGGTTGCTGCTATGCTGAAAAAGGTCTTCAGGGTTTGCATTGCCTTGATACGCCAACTCCGGGAGTTTGCGGTCTTTGTCCTCAGGGTCAAGTTTATGATGGTGCCAGATGTATTCCGGCAGTTTGCAGCACGACCATAGATGCTTGTCCAACAATTAATCAAGGCGAAGCATATCCTGTTTGTTGGGAATGCAAAAGTGGAGAGTTTATTTGTGTTCAAAGACATGATTGCCCTAAAGAGGAAGAATATCCCGACCACTGCGAAGTTAACGACCATGAATATCCTGATGATTTTTTAACGGAGTTGGATGAAGACTTTGACGAAGATTTTACAGATGAGGATATAACGGACGAGGAGATAGTGGATGAAGAGTAATTTCCAAGTAAAAAAAATCAGCAACTACGATGCCGGGTATCCTGAAAATTCAAGGTATAAAAACACCCCTGTCCTTAAAAAGATCCCGATAAAACTTTTCTCCATTTTTGTTATTGGATTCATGTTCCTTTTGACTGCTCCCGGATGTCATATTTTGTTTCCGGGATGGGGTGTAGATGGCGGAATAGATATTTGGGACGATTATTCTTCTTGCTATGAGGACTCGGACTGTTATGAAGGTGAACACTGTGTCCATGGACGGTGCAGAGAAAAAATGCCGGATGAGGAAGTGGTGGATATTGATGAAGGGTGTGCTGTTGATAACAATGGAAAATCCTGCCACACAGATAATGATTGCGGTAATTGCATGATATGTGTTTATGGAAAATGCAGTCGTGGATGCCAGGATGATAATGACTGCCAAGTTTTTCAAATGTATGAGGGTCTCAAATGCAACAAAGAGCTTGCACGATGTCTCAATGTATTTGCTTCCGAGCAGGCTTGTAACGAAACAAACTGCCCGACAGGTTGCTGCTATGCGGAAAAAGGTCTTCAGGGTTTGCATTGCCTTGATAAGCCAACTCTGGAAGTTTGCGGTCTTTGTCCTCAGGGAGAAGTTTATGATGGCGAAAAATGTATCCAGGCAGTTTGCAGCACAACGACGCCAAGGTCATGTTCAAGACTTAACGCTCATGAAGCACATCCTGCCTGTTGGGAATGCAAAAGCGAAGAGTTTATTTGTACTCTCAAACCTGATTGTCCTGAAGAAGAAGATCCCGATCACTATGAAGTTAACGATCATGAATATTTTGACGATTTTGAGACAGAAGACTTTGAGACAGATGACTTTGAGACAGATGACTTTGAGACAGGAGACTTTGAGACAGGGGACTTTGAGACAGAAGACTTTGAGACAGGGGACTTTGAGACAGAAGACTTTGAAACAGATGACGACTGAGATGATATAAGTGATAGTTCTTTAGTTGGAATCCAACCCCGATGTAAGTGCATAGGCGGCAAAACTTGCAAGCCAGTGTTCTCCACCGTATCCAGTCTTGTCCATCCCGTTAATTCCTTCAAGAAGATGAGTTTCTGCAAGACTTTTAAACAATTTTTTTCTTGCATCTTTTTCTGGCAGAACATCTGCAATTCCACTGTATGCCCATGCTCTTTGAAAGTTAAGTCCCACAAGATGCCCTATCACATAATCTTTGTAATCAGTAATGTGGGGAGGAGCAAGAAGAGGTTCAAACTCTCTGCTTTTAACGGAAGGGAGAAACTTGTCAAGCCAGTTTGTGAAAACTTGAGGTTCCATAACTTGAGACATGAGGTGAGCTTCTGCCAGACATGGTGAAATGAAGTCAACACCGCTCGGTTCGTAGGCAGTGGGGCAGTTTATGTCGTTTTGGTAAAAATCGAGAGCTTTGACTTTTATCGTTGCAATAAGTTCTTGATCGTTTGCCGCCCCCGCATATTTTAAAATGTGATCCATAGCAAAAGCAGTGTTGGGGTGAAACCCCGGTCTTACAGGTTTAGGAAGGATATTAAAGTAATCAACAGACCTGTCACGGATAATTTTTACAAGCGGCTCAAGAGCTGTTCCCCAGTTTTTGGCATTTGCTTCTTTTGATACCAGGATTTCTCCCTGAAGCCGGAGCAGCCAAGCCCAGCCATATATCCTTTCAAAAATTCTGTTTTGCG
>SLGQ01000263.1 GCA_007136595.1 Candidatus Sumerlaeota bacterium
AATTTCAGCAAGAACTCTCTTTTCATTTCCTTTTATTATTTCAACTTCACTTTGCAACTGCTGTTTTTTCAATTGAAGGGTCGGCAGATATTTTGTCAACTGATCCAGAAGATGTTTCTGAGTTTTAAGTTCAGTTTTATTTAACTTAATAGCAGCCATTAGTTACCATTTTCCATATTTATCAATCCATTCATTTTTCAGCCCGGTTTCATTCTTTTCAAAACATTCAGCAAATAATTCCCAGCCGAGATCAAGCTGTTCATCAATGTCGAGATTGACTTCAAGGCTCATCATTTTTTCCTCAAAAAGTCCTGCATATTTAAGGAGCTTTTTGTCCCAGCCTGAAAGTCTGAAACCCATTGAAGCTCTGTCTCTTGCTTTTTTAGCATCTGCATAAAGCCTGATCATTGCATTTGCAAGGTCACCGTGATCTTCTCTTGTGACTTTTCCCATTACCTGCTGTTTCAATCTGCTAAGTGAACCGAAAGGATCAATTACTCCACCGTGAAGATAGAACTGCCCTTCTGTAATATATCCGGTGTTGTCAGGAACGGGGTGTGTAACATCGTCTCCCGGCATCGTTGTAACTGCAATTACAGTAATTGAACCGGATGATTCAATATCAACCGCTTTTTCATATCTTGCTGCAAGGTCGGAATACAAAGATCCTGGATAACCTCTGTTTGAAGGAACCATCTCCATTGAAATTGATATTTCTTTCAAAGCATCGCTGAATGCTGTCATATCTGTAAGAAGAACAAGGACATCTTTATCTTTCGTTGCAAACTGCTCTGCAGCGGCAAGTGCCATATCCGGAACAAGAATGCACTCAACAACAGGGTCGGAGGCAAGATGGATGAACATTGAAGTTTTTTCCATCGCTCCGGTCTTTGTGAAGTAATCTTTAAAAAATTGATAATCGTCAAATTTAAGCCCCATTCCACCGAGAATGATTATATCTGCATCTGTCTGACTGGCTATTCTTGCAAGAAGTTCGTTATAAGGTTCTCCCGGTATGGAAAAAATAGGGATCTTCTGGCTTATGACAAGGGCATTGAACATATCTATCATGGGAATGTTCGTTTTGACAAACCTTTTAGGAACGATCCTTTTTGCCGGATTAAATGAAGGACCCTGTATTTCCACTTTTTCTTCCATCAATTCGGGTCCGTTGTCAATAGGATCACCGCTTCCGTTGAAAACTCTACCAAGCATTGTGTCTCCATAAGAAACCTGCATGGCTTTACCGAGAAATCTTGTCTCATCACCGGTGCTGACACCCTTTGTTCCGCTAAAAACCTGCAAATTGACACGGTCTCCGTCAAAACTGATAACTTCTCCCAAAGTTTCTCTTCCGTCACGAAGTTTTATTCTTGCAAGTTCACCAAGCATTACACCTTCAGCTTTAACCTGTGCAATACTTCCTTTTATTCTTTCTATCCGGTTGTAAGTTCTGACCATTTTACACACCCTCTATTATATTTAGAATTTCTTCCTTTTTCTGATCGTATATGGAAACATCTTTGCTGAGATAGTTTAACTGGATCACTTTATCTGTAAGAGAAAGAAAATACTCTCTTGCTTTTTCCTTATCTTCAAAGCTGTATTCTTTCTCAAGAACTTTTGAAACCATCTCGAGCTGTTCATTCTGTCTTTCCATATCTGTTGCTGTATCGACCGGGTCAAAAGCATTCTGCTGAAGATAAACTGCATCGTAAAACTCCCCTTTCAGATATACCACCAGATCCTCAATTGCAATACCTTCTTCTCCCACAACGGACATCTTTTTACCTATTTCATCACTTCTAAGCACCATGTTCTGGGCAAAAGCTATTTTTTTAACACGATCTTTCATAAAGTTATCGCCATGTTCAGCAAAACGGTCGTTATATTTCGACCAGCTTATCAAAGGATCTATTGCAGGGTATCTTCTTGCATCGGATCTCTGTCTGCTAAGAGCCAGAAAACAACCTACAACTGCCAGAGTAGAAAGTGTAACAGGCTCTTCAAAGTTACCACCTGCCGGACTTACTGAACCACCAATTGTCAATGAACCTTCTTTCCCGTCATACAGCTTGATAATCCCAGCTCTTTCATAAAGTTCAGATATTCTGGTTGAAAGATAAGCAGGAAATGCCTCTTCTCCCGGTATCTCCTCAAGACGACCTGACATTTCTCTTAAAGCCTGTGCCCATCTTGAAGTTGAATCAGCAAGAAGAAGACAGTCAACGCCCATCTGTCTGTAATATTCAGCTATCGTAACACCCATATAAACAGAGCTTTCTCTTGCGGCAACAGGCATTGATGAAGTATTACAGATTATGCTTGTTCTATCCATAAGTTTTCCGCCTGTCTGGGGATCATCAAGGTGAGGAAACTCTCTTAATATTTCAACAACTTCACCTGCCCTTTCCCCACAGGCGACAATAACAACTATCTGGGTTTTTGCATATTTTGAAACCTGGTGCTGAAGAACGGTCTTCCCGGCTCCGAAAGGTCCGGGAGTACAGAAAGTTCCCCCTTTTGCTACAGGGAAAGGTCCGTCAATAACTCTCATTGAAGTTGTAAGCTGTTCTTTGGGAAGAAGCCTTTCACCAAATCTCAAAGGAAATTTTGCGGGCCACCGCTGCATCATTTTTACTGAATGGATGTTCCCCTTTTCATCTTCAATTTTAGCAATTTCCTGATCTACGGTGTACTCCCCTTCGGGAGCGATCTCTTTGACAGTTCCCTTTCCAATGAAATTAAAAGGAACCATTATTTTATGTTCAACATTTTCTTCAGGAACCCACCCGAGAAAATGGGCTTTTTCAACAGTTGCACCTACTTGAGCGAGAGGTGTCCATTTCCATTTCGTATCTCTGGGGAGAGGATCAAGATAAACTCCCCTTGGAAGGAAATATCCCGATTGTTCAGCTATATCTTCAAGAGGGTTCTGTAATCCGTCAAAAACCCTTTTAAGAAGACCGGGACCCAATTCAACGGTAAGAAGATCTGAATCAAATTCGACCTCATCTCCGTATCTCACCCCCTTTGTCGGCTCGAAAACCTGTATTTTCGCTTCATTTCCACTGATTTCGATAACTTCGCCTTTAAGAGAAAGCCCGGCACTTTTAACATAGACAACTTCATTCTGACGGACAACTCCCTCAAATCTGACTGTCATCAGGTTGCCCTGTGCAGCAACTATAATTCCTCTGGATCTTTCAGCTTTGTCAACCATTGTATGTCTCCTGTCAGTAATTACCTTCCACAATGTTTTTCAGAATCTCTTCTCCTCTTGAGCTGTCAAGAGAATTCCATCTGTTTCTGACCATAAAACCTATCAAATACGAATAAATGATGTGATCGGCAAAAGGAGATTCCCTTCCTACATCTTCCATCAATTTAAACCTTATTCTGTCAATATCTCTCTCGACCTCAACAGGATCCCTGTCTTTATCAAAAAGGGATATTATTTCAGGAACTTCAGGCAGAATATTTTTGAGTCCCAGATCAGCATTATTCCTGTTTTCAAGTATTGTCTGAACAATAAATGGATCCCCTTTCAGATGCCTTTCAAGGTCAAGTCCGCTTTTCATTATCCTCATTGCGGCAAGTACCGTTCTGATCGTTGTAGCAATTCTGCCGTAATATCTGACGAAACCGTTTTCTCTTGTCTGAAGGTATTTGAAGTATCCGATATAAAGCTCCTCTATGTGCTTGTACCTATCTTCATCAGATTTATATTCAAAAAAATAATCCATCATGAATTCAGGATAGTTGTCATGAGGTCTGTTTATGAATGGTTCTTCCATGAACTCTTCAAGTTCTTCAGGTTCAACGAATCTTGCACGGTAAAAATTAATTTTTCCTTTTTCCAGATTACCTCTGAGATCATCATCCACCTGAACCCTTTCTCTTAAAATAAGCTCGATGTTTTTTACATCGTTAAGAAGAAGAATATCACTTATACCGTCTCTTAAAGGTTCAAGCTGAGTGTGATACTCTTCAAGCAGTTCATTGAAAGTGCAAGGCAACTCACTTTCCCATGTGAGAGTTGGAAGAGCACCGATAGTATAATGATTGAACTTCATCATTGCTCAAAAATCCTCTGCATCATTTTTCAAAAAGAGTTTTTCTCAGTTCCGGTCTGATATATTCAGTAAAAAGTTCAACTATAGACTCTTGTGTAAAATCTATTTTCAAGCTTTCGTCTCCGAAAGTAACTGAAAATCCTGAAGGAAGACTATCTTTTGAAATTTGAATCCCTTCAAGAGCTTTTGATTTGATCTGCTGTTCAAGATATGAAGAAACCTTCTCTCTGGTACTGTCACTAAGGGTAATCGTATAATTTATCTTGCTGTCAGCATACTGTTCAATTACTTCTGAAACAAAATACTTTATTATTTCATCGCTTTTCAAAGCATCTTTTACAGGCTCGTTTACACTAAAATTCAAAACCTCTTTTTCAACTGCCAACTTCACTCTGTCAATTGCCTGTTTTGCAGCAATTTTTAAAGCTGACTCTGTATTCTGCTTTAATGTGTCGGCTTCACTCTGAGCTTTTTTTATTATTTTTTCAGCTTCAGCTTTTGCTTCTGTAATTATTCTTTCTTTTTCCTTTTCGCCTTCTTCTATAAGGCTTTGCTTTTCTTCCTGAGCAGGCTCAATAACGGAAGATTTTAAATAATCTGAAATTTCCTGGATTTTTGAATCAAGTGAACCGATTTTAACAGAACTGTTATCACTCATTACAACCGAGCCTCCTTATTATTTCAAAGATTCAAACACACATCAAGAGAAAATATATTTGACACAGATCAAAAGTCAAATAAGTTTGGACTTCTTTTTTTATAAATTCCAGCTTAAAATATTCCTTCTTTTGCCTGAAATATACAGAGTCGGTCATTTTAACGGAATTTACTCAGTTATTTTGTTTGTACCGGCAACACAACTTCTTGAAGAAAGTTTTCTGAATGAACTTACAACTTTTTCAGGAGTTGGCGACCTGAGTATCCTTTTAACATTATCTTCAGAAACAAATATTGCGGCTAAAGCGGCAAGCGTTTCTACATGATGTTCCGGTTTTTCAGTTGAAGAAATAAGCAGAGTTATCACTTTGGCAGGAACACCGTCAATAGAATCGAACTTTATCCCCTCTTTTTTTATTCCAACTGCAATATGAATGTGATCTATTCCCTCAACTCTTGCATGAGGACAGGCAAAACCGTTTTTAAATCCGGTGCTTATAATCTTTTCCCTTTCTATTACCTCTTTTATGATCTCATCGGGATCATCAATGTATCCTTTTTGGTAAAACAGGTTGACAAGCTCAGAAACAGCACCTTCTTTATTATCACTTTTGAGATCCATTATTACGCAGTCAGCTTCAAGGATATCTGCAAGATTTCTTCCCCCTGAACAAATTTTATCTGTTCCGATGTTACGGATCAAACTGTCGGGCATCTGATTTCTGCTTATTCTTTCAACATCCTGATAAAGCTCCACAAAAGCCTCATAAACCAATGCTTTGACAAAGCCGGCATCTTCAGGGGAAGTAACAAATTCAATTTTTTCAGGATAATGTGACATTTTTATGAAAGTTTTTTCTTTTCTTATTTGATAAACCCTGCAACCTATTGTCATCATATAAATGTAAAAACCTTCGGAGCTCAGGTAGTCCCTTATATGGCTTACAAGACCTCTTGTGATAACTTTTGAATCAAAAGTAAATTCTGTCCTGACAGTATTTCCGGAGATCGGTTCTTTAGCTGTTCCCCTTTTTTTGTTTTTTAATGCCGCATTTAACATAGGAGGAGCAGAGAGCGTAGATAAAAGAGCCATCATTATTACAACACCGAATGTTTCTCTATCAAGAATACCATGAGAAAAACCCACCCCTGCCATAATAAGGGCAACTTCTCCACGCTGGATCATACCAATTCCTATTCTTGTCGCACCTGTTTTATTAAATCCTATAAAAAAGGAGGGTATGGAACACCCGATAAGTTTTGCGGCAATTGCACCCAGAGTATAAATAAAACCGAAAAGCAAAATGTTCTGAGAAAGAAATATTCTTGGATCTACCAGCATCCCCATTATGACAAAAAATATCGGAACAAGAAATGTCTGCAACGGATGAAGCGTTTCCTGAACAATGTAGCTTATATCTGTCTTTGAAAGAGATAAACCTGTAATATAGGCACCGATTATCATGGCAAGTCCCGCATGTTCAAAAATGCCTGACACTGCAAGAGCCAGCCCTAAAGCAAGCATTGTTATCGAATATCTGTCTCCGGTTCTTTTAAGCAGATTTGCAATTTTATGGGCAAAGATCATCCCTGCAAAAAGAAATAAAGAAAGAACAGATACTGCTTTGAACTTGATAAAACCTATGGTTCCCCAGTCAATAGAGTCATGACCGTTCTCAAAAGCTGATGCAAGCCCTAAAGTTACGGCAAGAAGAACTATGCCGATGACATCACTCACAACCGCTCCACCTAAAATAGTTATACCTTCGGGCGAATCCAGCTTTCTTCTTTCTGAAAGAATACGGGCTGTTATCCCTACTGAAGTAGCTGTAGAAACAACCCCCATAAAAAGAACTTTCGGGGAAATTAAAGGAAGCTCCATGAAATATCCTGCAGTAAATATAACTGCAAAAAAAGATGTAACGATACCTCCCGCACCAATCACCAAGCCTGCAAGGGAATATCTTTTAAACATCTCCACATCTGTTTCAAGTCCCACCAGAAACAAAAGAACGATCGAAGCAAGTGTTGCAATACTGTAAAGCTCATAAGATACCGGCAGAGTTCCGTCATAAAGGGAAAATACCCCATCAGGGAACATCGGAAAAGGAAAACTCCCTAAAAAATATGGTCCGATGAGAATACCTGTTATCAACTCGCCAAGCACTGAAGGGAGAGAAAGTCTTTTAAAAAGTGTTCCACCCAATTTTGCGGCAAAAACAATGACAGCTATCTGAAAAATAAATGTCATCATTGATAAAGTTATGTCATCTGCCACTGAAACCTCTTTAATTTCAAACTCTGTCAATTCACACAGCTTAGCAACATACTCTTATAAATTTATTATTCAAGATATTTGACGAACATATTGACATCAAACCATAAATATTGTAAATTAAAGATGTTAAAAGTGTTTTAACAAAAAAGTCAGAGGTGAAACATGAAAAAGCTTACTTTCATATTTTTTCTGTTAGTTTTCACGCATCTTTTTGCAAACGATCACAAGTTTGCAGTAATTGCAGATTATGGTGGAGATATGCTTCCTGCAAACGGAATGTGCGGCGGAGGACCTATGATGCCAAGAGGGCTTTGCATTAATAAAGTGGGTCCGGTTTTTTATTCAATTTACCCCGATGAATACGATGCTCTGGTTTTTTTCACGACAAAACCTCTCTTTGGGCTTAACGACCCTAAGCAGGCTTTTATTACTAAGGCGGATGTAAAAGGGATCGGGTATGACACCACACTGAACAACCCTTCTCAAGTAGGTTCTGCGGGAAGACTGATGGTTTCTGCCGTAGTTGGCAATCTTGCAAGTTTTCCTGATGATCCGGATGGAACTTTTTCAATAATTCCGATAAGAGGAGTTGAGGTCATTGCTCACGAAATTGCTCACAGATGGCTTGCTTATATTACGGTAGATCATAACGATGGTGCCGGAAAGAGGGATATTTTAAGAGATTATGTGAACGAAAATGCCGGCAACCACTGGTCATGCTGGTTTAATACGGATGGCTCCGTTCAATATGGCGGAACGCTTTCTGATAACGGGGATGGCTCATTCACCGATACATTCGGACCAAGAAAATTCAGTCAGCTTGATCAGTATCTCATGGGAATAAGACCTCCTGAAGAAGTTGATCCAATGTATTATGTAAGAGTCGGATACAGCCTGAACGGCTGCCCTGATGTACCGGGTCAACCTGGAACCACCAGAACATATACGGGACAAAAGATTGAATTTGGTATAGAAGATATTATCAGAGCAAATGGACCAAGAGATCCGGCTTCCTCTCCATGTCATCTGAAAGTGGGTTTTGTCCTTGTACATCATCCTGATTTTTATCCGCTCCCGTTTGAACTGGAAAAAGTTGAAAATTACAGAAAAGCACTTGAAGACTGGTGGGTCACAGCAACTGACGGAAGAGGCTCAATTGATACTGACATAAACAGATGCGGAACAGGCACACCGGAATGTCCCGGAACAGCCGACATTAACTGTGTCAACGAAAATGAAGATCCTGAAACTGACGAAGATATACTGCCTGATGAAGACAACAATATGGAAGAACCCGATATTGAAGAGCATCAAACCGAAGAACCTGATGTAACAACTGAAATTCCGGATGAATTTGAAGTTATCGAAACACCGGATGAAAAGGGAGAAAAAGATGAAAATTTACAAGATGATCCAATAAAATCCAAATCTTCAGGTGGATGCTCCATATTATTTCATTAGCGATAATAACTGAAGCTCTCAAAAAATGAAACAATTTTTACTTGACTTTAAAGGGAATAACTGACCCCTTCGGTCTTTAACTGTCCTCCGGTCTTACCCTTAATTTGAAGGATGTATGTCAAAACTGCCGGAAACATAAACTTTATCGCCGATAATAATTACAGCGGAAAGTATTTCCCTGAATCCGGACATATAGTTGCCTGCTTTTTCAATGTCATTTTCAGTTTTCATAATATTGCATACCGCTGTAGCGAGTGCATCCGCCAGAGAGGCGTCATGACACGATATAACAACTGCATCCGCCTTTCCAAAAGAAAACGAATGACCTACAGTACCCGAAGAAGTACAAATTCCAAGAGGTGTTTTTTCAGGCGGTATTTTAAGCATAATTTTTCCTGATAAAGGAGATTCTCCTGCAAAAATCTCAACAAAAAGAGGTTCTTTTGTTTTTGCCCAGATATCGCCCCCGTTTTCAACTATTATTTCTTTCGGATAATATTTTGCCAAAAGTTTTCTTCCCGCAAGTTCACTTGTAAGACCTGCAACTGCCGCCATTGGACCCACACCTGCCTTCAAGGCGGCTTTTTTCATGTCCCTTATTTCAAAAGAATCTTCCATATCATGGTTTAAAGGCTTTAAACTCGTTAAAAAATCCGGAAACCTTGAAAAATAACTTTCAAGAACTTTTCTTATCCTCTTCACTTCATTTTGTGCTGTATTTTCAACATCGTCAGAGTAAACAGCCGGATCTATACCTATATGGAGATCACTTTCATGAACTGTCGTATTAAAGAAAC
>SLGQ01000092.1 GCA_007136595.1 Candidatus Sumerlaeota bacterium
CATCAACCTTTTTTTCAAGAAGATCTTTCTGTTTAAGTAAATTCTCCTGAGCTTTTTTCACTATGAGATGATTTGCCACTCTTGCTCTCAGCTCCTCAACCTCAAAAGGTTTTGTAATATAATCAACGGCTCCCAGATCAAAACCTGTTTTTTTGCTGTCTGCATTTGACATTCCTGTTAAAAAGATAACCGGAATGTTTTCAGTTTCAGGATCTTTCTTAAGTTCTTTACAGATATGGTAACCTGTTGTACCTTTCATTATAATATCGAGCATTATGAGATCGGGCTGCTCACTTTTAGCAAGATCAAATGCTTCATCTCCCTCACGGGTAGCAATTATATCATAATTGGCACCAAGTGAATCAACAACAATATCAATATAGTCAGGCATATCTTCAACTAGCAGTATTTTTGATCCCGAAAGTTCTTTTACATCAACCATTTTCCACCTCTTTTATAATGGTTTCAAGCTCTTCTTCCATTTTTCTATAACTGTATCTGGAAGCAAGCTTTCTCAAAACATCTCTCTGTTCCAACTCAAATCCGGAGCAGCTTATACCTTTCAACCTTGAATTGATAATTCCGTTAACCAGTCTCGGTCTCCTCTTTTTTACTGATTCCAAAAGTTCTTTAAGGTTTTCGAGCACTATCTCTTTTTCCGCTTTTTTTACTCCGGCATCATTGCTTAAAGAGGTCTCGATTTCCTTTTCCATCTGTTTAACTTTATTTAAAATAAAAGCCATTTCTTCATTAAGGTTGAATGAAATATCATCACATGCATCCGGATCCTTTTCAAGAGAAGCTGTTTCAAGAGTTTTTGCAAGTTGACTGAGTTTTATAAGCCCGAGACTTGCTGCGGCACTTTTTATTGAGTGTGAAAGAATCATGATGTCGTCAAATTTTTCCTCCCGGGCATACTCAAGTATCTTATTTCCCGATTCTGAATAGTTATCAACAAATCTAAAAAGCATTTTGGAGAAAAGCCCTGAATTTCCACCCATATTTATCAGAGCTTGCTTTATATCCTGCTCTTCTACACCAAGTATTTCTGTTATTTTTAAAATATCTTCTCCTGTCTGAAAATCTTCATCAAAAGAGATATTAAAAATTTTCCGGAATGTTTCTTTTAAAACATCAAGTTTGACAGGTTTTTTAAGGAAATCCAGACAACCTTCTTTTAAAAGAACATCAACATCGCTGTTCTTAGAGAACCCGGAGAGAACAACAGCTTTTATATCACTATTTGTCTGCTTAAGGAGAAAAAAAGTTTCTCTTCCGTTTAATTTGGGCATTATCATATCAATTAAAACAAGATCAATATCTTTCCAATGCTTTTTATAGTGATCCACCGCTTTGACAGGATCAGAAAAATCTGCCACTTTATAACCCAAAGTTTTGATCATATCTCCAAGGAGAACTCTCACTATCTCCTCATCATCAATGATCATTACAACTCCTTTTTTCTCTTTATCCATTTTTAACCTTCCTTATGCAGTTTTTTCCGTCATTCTTGGCATTATACATTGCCTTATCAACAATATCAATGTTTTCCCCTATACTTTTATCTACATTGAATTCTCCTACACCGAAACTTGCAGTTATTACAAGCTCTTCTTTTCCAAAAACGATCTTTTCCCCTTCTAAAGTGCTTCTCAGCCTCTCAGCAACTACCATTGCTCCGTCAACTTTAGTTTCCGGAAGAACAATAAGAAACTCTTCGCCTCCCCAGCGGCAGATATATTCCTGCACCCTCGTTCCGCTTCTGAAAATATTTGAGATCATTTTGAGGACAGTATCACCAAACTGATGTCCGTAAACATCATTGATCATCTTAAAATTATCAACATCACAAATTATAAGTGAAAAAGGATTTCCATATCTTTTGGAACGGAGCATTTCACTGTTTAAAAATCTTTCAAGTTCTCTTCTGTTCAAAAGCCCTGTAAGCGGATCATGACTTGCAACATCTTCCAGTTTTTTCACTGTAAGCTCTCTTGTAAATTCATGGAGAAAAGAGAAAACTGCAACAGCCACGAAACAAACAATAAAAACTATTTTCATTGGAACTGAATAATCGGGAAGAACAAGTTTCGGATCAATAAAAAACAAAATTCCTATAGCAAGAAATGTCATGATAAGGACAACTATTCCACCGGTTTTCGATCCTCTTAGAAAAATCAATACCGGGGGAAGCATAAAAGCCATTAAAATCCCAGTGTTATCAATACCTCCAAATATAATGGCATAAACAGCGGAAAGGTTGAGAAGAATTATCAGGAAGCCGGATGAAAAACCGTTGTTCTTAAAAATTTTGAGTAAAACAATGTTTAAAAGAGATAAAAAAGTAATTGAGAAAAAAACCGTGCTGACAATATACTCGTTTCTTACAAATGCGGAAAGCCCCAGACTTAAAAAAAGAATGGAAGAAAATGCACTGAAAAGATTTGTAAGAAGAATATTGCGGGTAGCATTAAAATCATTGGGATCACCTTGCTTTTCTGAATACCTTGCAATAAATATGTCAATATCTTTCTGAAAATTTTTCTTCATTTCTGACTCCTTTTACAAAAAAACTAAAAACAGCTTAACCCGCAAATTTTTCAATTATATGATGGACATCTTTCAATTTAAAAGGTTTCTTGAGACTTGCGGAAAACCCATGTTTCTCCGGTTCAGACATTACCGGATCACTTGAATAACCGCTTGAAGCAAAAACCGGCATATCGGGCATTATCTCTTTAACTTTTCTGACGGCATCCTTCCCCCCCATTCCACCGGGAACAGTAAGGTCAAAGATAGCACAACGAAGCAGGCTTCCTTTCAACTTCATCTCTTCAACTATTGTTATTGCATGCTCTCCGTCATAAGCTTCAATTACCTGATAGCCAAGGGATTCAAGCATATCTTTCATTATATCCCTTACAGCGTCCTGATCGTCCATAACAAGTATCGTTCCTGAACCTTGTGTCTCACTTTTTTGACCGTTTTCAACCTTGTCATTATCGGGAACATTTTCTGAAACAGGAAGATAGATGTGAAAAACAGTGCCGACTTTCTCCTGCGATTCCACCTCAATATATCCATTGTGTTTTTTTATTATGGAGTGACTTGTCGGAAGTCCAAGTCCTGAACCGCCCTCTTTTGTTGTAAAAAATGGATCAAAAATATTTTCAAGGTTTTTCTCTGATATTCCTTCACCTGAGTCGGCAATGGTTATTCTTACAAAATCTCCCTTGCCATTTTTTATGTTATGGACAGAGACTCCAATTATTCCGTTATCGCCCATCGCCTGCTTTGAATTAACTATTAAATTCTGCACAACTTGTGAAATCTGCTCAGGATCATAACTTACCGGCTTTAAATCAGGGTCTATATCATATTCACATGCAACATTGGATCCGGACAAAGAAAATTTACAGCAATTTATAACACTCTCGGCAATGTTGCCAATTTTTTTAACGGGGGCTCCACCTTCTGAAAAAGTGAGCAACTGAGAAGTTAGATTCCGGGCTGAACTGAATGATTCCAGGGCATTACCAAGATAATGCTCAACTTTTTCTTTTATATCACTGTTTTTTTGAGCCATTTCAATATTTCCGTAAAGAGATGCCAGAAGATTATTGAAATCGTGTGCTATACCTGCCGCAAGAGTACCGAGAGACTTCAGTTTTTCATTGTTGAAAGCTTCTTCTCTGTAAATTTTTTCTTCCGTGACATCTCTGGCGATGCCGTATATCACATCCTCATCAGGAAAAGGGTGGCAACTCCAATTTAACCACTTATAGGTTCCATCTTTGCAAATATAGCGGTTTTCAAACTGAAGCAGTTCTCCGTTTTCAATTATCTTCTTTCTTCTTGCTATACAACGATCTCTGTCATCAGGATGTACAAATTCAAGCCACGGCTTGGATTTAAGCTCATTAATTGACCATCCCAAAGTTTTTTCCCAGGAAGGATTAAGTGTTTTAAAGTAACCGTCAAACCCTACAATGCAGATCAGATCAAGTGCATAACTGAAAATCCTTTCACTTTCAATGGAACTTATCATATTTCCATATCTCCCTCTGTTTAATCACGGTTAATATTATACACTTTTTATTTTTTTTATCAAAAAAGTTGGACAAAAAATAGCTGAAGGACTATTTTCTAATGAATTTGCTTGAGAGGTATCATGACACGGTCAATTTCTTTAAAAGGGTGCAGACACCACAATCTGAAAAATT
This sequence comes from Candidatus Sumerlaeota bacterium, assembly GCA_007136595.1. GTDB lineage: Bacteria > UBP6 > UBA1177 > UBA1177 > UBA1177 > SLGQ01. Next base: position 4,224 of record SLGQ01000092.1, read on the forward strand.
TCGATCTTGATATTCCCCATGAAAAACTGGTTGTTATTACGGGAGTAAGCGGATCAGGCAAGACTTCCCTTGCTTTTGACACAATATATGCTGAAGGTCAGAGACGATATGTTGAAAGTCTTTCGAGTTATGCCAGACAGTTCCTTGAACTTTCTGAAAAACCGGACATTGATCACATTGAAGGTTTGTCGCCAAGCATAGCAATACAGCAAAGGGGCTTAAATGCTTCTCCCCGCTCCATTGTCGGAACTACGACCGAAATATATGACTACCTGAGACTCCTTTTTGCAAGAGCGGGAACTGTTCACTGCCATGAATGTGACAGAGTGATAGAAAAAACACCTGCGGCAAATATCATTGAATCAATTCTCAATATGACAGATAAAAAAATATATATCCTTGCTCCGCTTGTTTCGGCACGGAAAGGAAGTTATGAAAAATTGCTTGAAGATGTAAGAAAAGAAGGGTTTATAAGAATTGTAATTGATGATACTGAACAAAGACTTGACGAAGAGCTGCCAAAACTGGATAAAAACAAAAAACACGATATAAATCTGGTAGTTGACAGACTTTCAGTAAAAACGGGAATGGATGTTAACCGTGTCAGATCTTCCGTTGAAACCGCACTTTCAAAAGGAAACGGTAAATTGATAGTGAAAGATACAGAAGGAAATCAGAAACTGTTCAGTGAAAACTTTGCCTGCCCATATTGCGATATCTACTATGATGAGATAGAACCCCGTACTTTTTCATTCAACAGTCCTGCCGGAGCATGCCCTGAGTGTAACGGGCTAGGCTTTAAAATGCACATGGATGAATCAAATATCCTTGAATATCCTGACAAACCTTTTGCAAAGGCAATCAAAGGGATACAGGCTTTCACAAAGGTAATGGTCAGACAAGTGATTGAATTTTATGGAGAAGACCCCAAGCTCCCCTTCAATCAGTTAAGTGGAAAAACTCAAAATGCAATACTTTACGGAACTGAAGAAGAGATAAATTTCAGTGTCAGAACAACAAACATGCGGCACAAATTTAAGCGGGTTTTTGAGGGTGTCATCAATATGCTTGAAAGGAGATACCGGGAAACTGAATCTGAAATGATACGACAGGAACTTGGCGAACTTCTTGCTGAAGGTGTCTGCCCTGTGTGTAATGGAACAAGACTTAACAAGAAAGCTCTCTCCGTTAAAGTCGGAGGATTAAGCATTCACAAAATAGGCGAAATAAGCATCGAAAAATTACTTGCTTTTTTTTCGAATCAAAAAATGCTCGGATTTTCCCAGTTTCAGCAGCAGGTTGCAGATAAGTTGGTAAAAGAAATATCTCTCCGTCTTTCGTTTCTTTTCAGGGTGGGGCTCGGTTATTTAACTCTCAACAGAAAAACCTCAACTCTGTCGGGAGGAGAATCCCAGAGAATCCATCTTGCTACTCAAATAGGCTCCGCTTTGACAGGTGTCACTTATGTTTTGGATGAACCGAGTATCGGACTCCATCCCGATGACACTGAAAAACTTATTAACATACTGAAAAATCTAAGAGATCAGGGAAACAGCGTAATAGTTGTCGAACACGACAGAGATATGATAGAAGCTGCCGATTTTCTTGTGGATCTCGGTCCCGGTGCCGGAGAAAAAGGTGGGGAACTTATATTTGAAGGGAAAAGCGAAGAGATAGTTAACGCAAAAAGATCTGTAACAGGTCAATATTTAAGCGGAAAGAAAGAAATAGCAATCCCTTCATCAAGAAGGTCACCGCAGGGATCGATAATAATTGAAGGTGCAAAAACAAACAATCTTAAAAATGTAAAGGTTGAAATTCCTCTCGGTGTTTTCTGTTCAGTAACAGGAGTTTCAGGAAGCGGAAAAAGCTCTTTAATTATGGAGACTTTGATCCCCGCTTTAAGAAAACAGCCGGCAAACCTTAAATCAATAAGAAAAAAAGGAAAAATAGAGGAACTCATTGAAATAGACCAGTCACCTATCGGAAGGACACCGCGATCGAATCCGGCAACTTATACAGGTGCTTTCGGTCCGATCAGAGATCTTTTTGCCGCAATGCCCGAATCAAAAGCAAGAGGATACAGCCCCGGAAGATTTTCTTTCAATGTGAAGGGTGGAAGGTGCGAAACATGTCAAGGTGCCGGAATTATTAAGATAGAAATGAACTTTATGCCCAATACTTACATAACTTGTCCTGATTGTAACGGCAAAAGGTTCAATGAAGATACTCTCGAAGTTAAATTTAAGGGATACAATATTTATGATGTTTTAAATATGGAAGTTTCTGCGGCACTTGAGCTGTTCTCCCCTTTTCCGCCAATAAAAAGGAAACTTTCTCTCCTTAAAAATATCGGACTTGGATATATCAAACTGGGGCAGCCGGCACACACACTTTCAGGGGGTGAAGCTCAACGGATCAAGTTGTCAAAAGAACTCGCCAAAAAAAGATCTGACGGCTCACTTTACATTCTTGACGAACCTACTACCGGACTTCACTTTGATGACATAAAAAAACTTATTGAAATTCTTAACAAACTTGTTGAAAAAGGTTCAACTGTAATTGTAATTGAACATAATCTTGATATAATTAAATGTTCTGATTATATTATTGATCTCGGACCACAGGGTGGAGATGCAGGTGGAAAAATAGTAGCCTGCGGAACTCCGGAGGAAATTATGAAATCAAAAAGATCACTTACAGGTAAGCATTTAAAAGAACTTCTAAAATGAGGAGGTAAAATTGTTAAATAAAGTTAACCCGTCAAAAACTGACTCCTGGAAAAAACTGAAAAAATTAAAAACCGGGAAAGATTTCAATTTAAAGGAACTGTTTAAAGCAGACAAAAAAAGGAGCTCAAAGTACTCTGTCGAGTTCAATGATATTTTTTTGGATTACTCAAAAAACCTCATTGATGACGATATTTTTCAGGCACTTACGGAACTTGCCCATGAGTGCGGATTAAAAGAATGGACTGAGGCGATGTTTAACGGAGAAAAGATAAATGAAACTGAAAACCGGGCAGTTTTACATACCGCTTTAAGGAATTTCTCGGGTAAACCTGTCTATTTTGATGGTCACGATGTGATGTGTGACATAAAAAAAGTTCTTAATAAAATCAAATCTTTTGCCGACAAGGTGTCTAACGGAAAATGGAAAGGGTTCAAAGGTATTCCTGTAACTGACATTGTGAACATCGGTATCGGAGGGAGCGATCTTGGACCTGTTATGGTGACAGAAGCTTTGAAACCTTACTGGAAAAACGGTTTGAAAGCCCATTTTGTAAGTAATGTTGACGGAACACATATTGCCGAAACCCTTAAACATCTTAAACCTGAAACCACATTGTTCCTTGTTGCTTCAAAAACTTTCACAACTCAGGAAACAATGACAAATGCCAATAGTGCAAAAAGGTGGTTTCTTGAAAACGGTGGAAAAGAAGAAGATATCGCAACACATTTTGCAGCTCTTTCAACTAATACTAAGGCAGTGAAAGATTTCGGGATCGACCCTTTCAATATGTTCGAATTCTGGGACTGGGTTGGCGGAAGATACAGTCTTTGGAGTGCTATCGGGCTCAGCATTGCCTGTGTAACCGGATATGAAGTTTTTGAAGAGCTGCTTATAGGTGCCTACAAGATGGATATCCACTTCCGCAAAGAGCCGTTTGAAAAAAACATTCCTGTGATCCTTGCCCTTCTGGGGATTTGGTACAACAATTTCTTTGATGCCGCTTCTCACGCTGTTCTCCCGTATGACCAGTATATGCACAGATTTGCCGCATATCTTCAGCAGGGAGACATGGAGTCAAATGGAAAATTTGTTGACCGTATGGGCAAAAAAGTGTCGTATCAAACCGGACCTGTCATTTGGGGTGAACCCGGAACAAACGGGCAACACGCTTTTTATCAGCTTATACATCAGGGAACTAAGCTGATACCATGCGATTTTCTTGCTCCTGCCATATCTCACAACCCGATCGGAGATCACCATGAAAAGCTTCTTGCAAACTTCTTTGCTCAAACTGAAGCTTTGATGAACGGAAAAACGGAAGCAGAAGCAAAAAAAGAGCTTGAAATATCGGGAATGTTCAAAGAGGAAGCAGAAAAACTTCTCCCTTTTAAAGTTTTTGAAGGAAACAGACCTACTAATTCAATACTTTTCAAAAAACTCACACCGGGAACCCTCGGATCTTTAATAGCCATGTATGAACACAAGATCTTTGTTCAGGGAATTATTTGGAATATTTACAGTTTTGACCAGTGGGGCGTTGAGCTGGGCAAACAGCTTGCAGGAAAAATACTTCCGGAACTGAAAGATCCCTCCCCTTCCAAATCTCATGACCAATCCACCAACATGCTGATGAACAAGTTTAAAAAGTTTATATCTGAAACAGGTAGTAAAAAATAAATATCAGGAGGATAATAAAATTCTTATGAAACTGAAATCATTATTATTTATCTTTATCCTGTTTTCCATGCTGTCAGTTTTTTCTGATGAAAGCCCGGGAAACAAAGGGTATCTGTCTGTTGACACCATTCCTCAGGGACTTCCCGTTTATGTTGACGGGAACATGGTTGGTAAAACACCATTGACAAAATACGAGGTAACGGAGGGTAACAGGGTTGTTTCTATTGCCGCAGAACCTTGTTTTCAAAGTGTCCTTTTCTATACCTGGAACAGAACGGTATATGTCAGGCATGAAAAAGAAACCAAAATACTGATAATTCCTCAGCCTGTAAAAACAAAGATCAATGTTGGAACTGTTGATATAGACGGAGAAAAACATGAAGGACATCAGGTTTTTATTGATGGCGTTTATGTCGGAGATCAGCCTGGGACATTTGATGTTCCACTCTGTTCACAGTTGATGGAAATAGCTGACAAGAATTCAAATGTGGTCATACAGAGCTCCACTCTTGACCTGATGAAAGGAAAGGTAACTCAAAGGGAGGAGAGAGACTACAAAATAACAGGAACAATAACGCATGAACTAAAAAAAGTTCCTGATACTATTCTCTTTGAAAAAGTTGATCAG
>SLGQ01000074.1 GCA_007136595.1 Candidatus Sumerlaeota bacterium
CTGGAGACACTGGAGACACTGGAGACACTGGAGACACTGGAGACACTGGAGACACTGGAGACACTGGAGACACTGGAGACACTGGAGACACTGGAGACACTGGAGACACTGGGAATACTGGGAATACTGGGAATACTGGGAATACTGGAAATACTGGAAACACCGGAATTCAAGACGGTGACCCTTGTGATCCCAACCCTTGTCCTTATGAAACTCCTTATTGTATTGATAACGGGAATCTCACATATACTTGTGTTGAGTGCATGAAAGATGAAGATTGTCTCTTGAATGAAATTTGCTCGGGATCAAATTTTTGCATAAATAATCCCTGTCTCCCTAATCCATGTTTTCCTGACGGTACAATCGTTGCATTGAAAATGACAGAGGGCTCAGGAGATGAAACCTTTGACAGTTCAGGGAATAACCACCACGGATCAATTACAGGAGCTGTATGGACAACTGAAGGAAAATACAATAATGCACTCGTTTTTAACGGTTCAGAAAACAGTATCTTGTGGGACTACACTCCTCCGGAAAACAATTTTACTATTGAAGCATGGGTTAAAGCTGAAGAAACTCACCAGATAGATGCGGAATCAACAAGCGGAACCGGTGGAACAAGTGGACAGAAATATCTATTCTGGGCATCGCATGGTTACGATACAAGAGGTGGAGCAGGATTGTCTGTCGGAACAAACGGCATCTCAGTTTATGAACACGGTAGCGGTTACATGCCGGCACTTGCTGTTTATAATGGGAATATTGGAACAGGTTGGAACCACATAGTTGTCACCTACACGAATAAGCAGCCTCGCATATATCTGAATGGTGTCCTTGTCAGGACAGGTTTAACTTCGCCAAGACCAAATGTTTTTGCACCAAATATTGCAGGCGGCGGCAGTTACGGATGGTTTAAAGGAGTTGTTGACCACATAATAATCTATGACAGACCATTGAGTGAAACGGAAGTCTTTAACGCTTACAGCAACAGCAGCTATTGTTTTCCAGGTTCTTTTGAGGGGGATTATGAGTGTGACTGTGATTTCGGGTGGACATGGAATGGAACAAATTCAGTCTGTGATCCTGAAATACATGACTGCCTTGCGAAACCTGAAGTTGGAGCTGAATGGAACAGTGTTTCACAATACATACAGAAGTGGGATCCGGTTACCGGAAAGTGGGAGCCTGAGTCGAGCACAACTCACTATAATGAAACTCCTGATAACACCTCCTGCCGATTTAGGTGTATTTCAGGATATAGATGGAATGGGGAAACATGTGAAGTAAAGCCGACATGTATCACAGGAGATAAATTCAGCGGTGTTACGGCAAGAGACCTTTTGTATGCAATGGATATCTGCGATGTGGTTGGAGAGAACAACACTTGGGGAATAATCCCGGGAAGTGAAGTTATAGGAAAAGCCAACTGGCCTACGGATAAAAGATCTGTCAACAGTCTGCAATATTCAGTTAAAACAAAGTTTGGAACAGACGATTCAAATAAACCGATTTTCGGAGATAATATGGTTGTTCTTTCTTCCGGAAGAGCAAGAGATGGAAGCGATCCAGATGCTACAACTACAAGAACCTATACCTATGAAACCGGTAACCCTCCTGATGATTTTATTGCTCCGCATGGCAACCAGCTTCCGGAAACCAAGACTAATTGCCCAAGAGGATCAGGAGCAAATGACTCAGTACTTCTCAGGGTTCAACTTAAAGTCCCTGAATTTGCCAATGCATTTTCATTTGATTTCAGGTTTTTTTCTCAGGAATATTGGTCATACACATGCACCCGATACAATGATTTTTTTATAACCATGCTTGATACTTCATGGAAGCCGTCAAACCCAAATGACAAAGAAATTCCTGCCGACAAAAACATAAGTTTTGATTCTTCAGGAAACTATATAAGTGTAAACTCAGATCAGTTTTTTACAGTTTGCACACCCAAAAGCGGTTACCCTTGCCCCGATGGAACAAATGCTCTTGCGGGAACCGGATATCCAAGTTCAAATGCCGGAGCTACAAGATGGCTTACCACTACAGCACCGGTTGTCCCGGGAGAAACGATAACTCTCAGGTTTATAATATGGGACACTTCAGACCAGGCTTGGGATTCATTGGTACTTATTGACAACTTCAGGTGGCATGCCCAACCCGGTACTGGTCCTGCAACTTTTGCATGCTGGGATCTTAACCAGAATGGAATATGCGATCCGGAAGAAGATATCAACGGTGACGGTGTCTGCAACGAAAGAGACTGCTGATCTAACTCTTAACTTTCTTTACAACACTGATCTTTTGCTTAAAATGTTTCTGAATTTTGCTGTGTGGTGTTAAATGGATGGCTTAAATGTCCTTATTGTAAGGCATATATGCGGTACAATATGGACATTGGCATACCTTCTTATAATCAGAAGAAGTTTTATTGATAAAAATTATGGGATTCCTTTGATACCTACAATGATGAATGTAGGATGGGAAGCTTTTGACTTTTTTTATGCCGAAAAAAGTTATATGGGAAATTACAGTATGTTGTGGCTGATATTGGATTTGATAATACTTTATCAAATCATAATTTATATGGGCAAGGGTCGTTTTAAAACTCCCTTTGCCTTGTGCCTGAAGTCGATTGGAGGTTCTTTACTTTGGTTTATGATTTTAATTGCAAGTGAAAAATTAAACATTGAGATTATAACAGGAGCTTTTTTTCAAAATGGCTTGATGTCGATTCTTTTCATACATTTTATTTTAAAGAGAAAAAACATATCGGGACAATCGATCTACATAGCTATCTTGAAGATGGCAGGAACTGCAATTATTTACATTCCTGTCATGTATATCGGAGGATTACCTTTATCCTTAAAATTAATTGCTTACCCTATATATCTGACGATTTTTGCCGGCGATCTGGCTTATATATTTTTATATGTCAAATATTTTAAACAATCACACAAAGGAAGTATCTGGCTGAGAGTATAGCAACTATGTTTTATAAAACATTTTTTGACTTATTTGTGAACTTCTGGTATTACTAGACTCGGATGTCAGTTCAGATTCTCTGAGGAGGGAGAAAAGATGTTAAAGATCAAGGTGTTAGCAAAGCAAGTCCCCGACACTGCAAATGTTACGGGTAATGCGATGAAAGATGATGGAACAGTAAACAGAGCCGTTCTTCCAGCTGTTTTTAATCCTGAAGATCTCAATGCGCTTGAATTGGCGCTTTCAATAAAAGATCAAGTAGGTGATTGTGAAGTGACCGTTATAACAATGGGTCCTCCAAAAGCTGTCGATATTCTTAGACACTCTCTTTTTATGGGAGCAGACAAGGTTTATCTCATAAGTGACAGAAAATATGCGGGGGCTGACACTCTTGCAACTTCTTTTGTCCTTTCCGAGGCGATCAAAAATCTTGGCGGAGCCGATATAGTTATTGCAGGAAGACAGGCAATTGACGGTGATACGGCTCAAGTCGGACCTCAGGTTGCTGAAAAACTGGGTTGTAACCAGCTCACCTATGTTTCTGCTGTAAAAGATTTTGACGGAAAAACGATAACTGTTGAAAGAGATGGTGAATATCAGACTGAAACAATAAAGTCAGCTCTTCCGATACTCCTTACCGTTACATCGTCACTTAACACTCCGAGATATCCGAATGCTCAGAAAATGCTGAAATATTTCAAAAGTGATGTCGAATCAGCTTTTTTGCCTGAAAATATTGAGCTTGCAAAAATTTCAGGAAGGATAATTCCTCTAATAACCAACGAAGACCTCAAGCTGGAAGATGAACGGTGCGGACTTAAAGGGAGCCCCACAAAAGTTCACAACATAAAAAGTATTACTCTTGCAGGTGGCGATCTTAAACTTTATGAAAATCAAGGTGAAGGTATCAAGACTCTCATCCGCGACATCATGAAAGACTATGTTGAGGTGGAATAATGAAAGCAGTTGTATATATAGAAAAAAATTATCAGACAAATAAACTGAGAAATGTAACTGTAGAACTTGCATGGAAAGCATATTCACTTGTAAAACCGCATGGTGGGGAAGTTGTGGGTATTTTTGCAGGCGATAAACTCCCCGATGATTATGAAGATCTTTTTAAATACGGTGTTGACAGAGTTGTATATTACAAAAACGATGCCCTTTCAAATCTTCAGTCAATCGCTCTTAAACATGTTCTTTCAAATATGGTTAGAAGCGAAAACCCCGAAATAGTTCTTTTCGGTGCAACCCATAACGGAAGAGATGTGGCTCCTCTTGTTGCTTCTGTTCTTAAAACAGGGCTTACAGCAGACTGCACACAGCTTTACATTGATGAGTACAAAGATAAAGGAAAGATTTTGTTTCAGGTAAGACCCGCTTTCGGCGGCAATATTCTTGCAACGATAATAACTCCTGACAACAGACCGATGATGGCAACAGTGAGAGAGGGTGTAATGCTTCTTCCGGAAGAAACGGTGAGCAAACCTCTTAAAGTTGAAGAATTCAGAACCGAATTCAACATGGAATGGATAAAAAATGAGTTCCTTGAAGTGGTTCCCAAAGTGTCAAAAGTTGATTTTCATAGTGCCAACATAATCGTTGCAGGTGGTGCAGGTGTCGGCTGCAAAGAGAACTTCAAACTTCTTGAACAGCTTGCGGCAGTTTTAGGAGCTGAAGTGGGAGCAAGCAGAGCGGCTGTTGACTTCGGCTTTACTGAAAAAGAAAGACAAGTGGGGCAGACAGGATCGGTTGTCCGCCCGAAACTTTATATTGCATGCGGGATCAGCGGTTCCATCCAGCACAGGGCAGGTATGGAAGAGTCAAAAAAGATAATTGCGATAAATAAAGATCCCAACGCTCCGATATTTGACATTGCCCACATGGGTATAGTCGGAGATCTCAAAGAAATTATTCCTGTAATGATAAAATATCTGAGGGAGGAAGGATAATGTCCGGATTTTACGATAAAAACAAGAAGTTCTATTTAGAACAGATAAACCTTGAAGAAATTATAAATGACCTTGAAGATAATTTTTCAGATCAGGCAGGTGTCGGGCCTAAATCTCTTGAAGAAGCACATGAATGGTATCAGCTTGTTCTTGATAATGCAGGTAAAATTTGTGAAGAGTTCATAGCTCCCAGAGCTGAATCAGTTGACGAAGAAGGTCCATCTTTCTGTAACGGTGAAGTGAAATGGGCAAAAGGGACACAGGAAAACATGAAAATGCTTGCCCAGTCAGGTTATATGGGTGGAACACTTCCAAGGAAATATGGCGGACTTAATATGCCTGTTACAGTTAACAACCTTGTTGTCGAAATGGTTTCCCAGGCTGATGCTTCATTGATGAACCTTGTAGGATTGCAGGATATAGCGGTCACTCTTTACAAGTTCGGAAATGAAGAGCAGAAAGAGAGAGTTCTTCCAAAATTCTGTTCAGGAGAAGTAAGCGGATCTATGGCTTTGACCGAGCCCGATGCAGGAAGCGATCTTCAGGCTGTTCAGCTTAAAGCCCTTGAAAAAGATGGAAAATGGTGTCTTGACGGAGTAAAAAGATTCATAACCAATGGTTGCGGAGAAGTTTCTTTAGTTCTTGCCCGTACCGAAGAGGGTACAAAGGACGGAAGAGGTCTTTCAATGATGCTTTATGAAAGATACCGCGATGATAATATGATAATCAGGCGCATTGAAAACAAGCACGGTATTCACGGATCTCCCACCTGTGAACTTCAGTTCAATATGGCTGAGTGTGAGCTTGTAGGAAAAAGAAGGTTCGGTCTCATCAAATATGTAATGAGCCTCATGAACGGAGCGAGACTTGCCGTTTCAGCACAGGCACTTGGAGTTGCTCAGGCTGCTTATGACGAAGCTGTGAAATATGCCAATGAAAGAGAGCAGTTCGGCAAAGCAATCGTCCACTTTCCGGCAGTTTATCAGATGCTTGCCGATATGAATGCTGAAATCGAAACAACAAGACTTCTTCTTTACCACACATCTCTTGCCGTTGACTATATGGATATGTATGAAAGAAAAGCTGAAAAAGGCGAAAGCGTCAGAGATCAGATGAAAAAATGGACTGCAAAAGCAGATTTTCTTACACCTCTGGCTAAATTCACGGCAACTGAAATGGCTAATAAAACCGCTTATGATGCAGTTCAGATACATGGCGGATGCGGGTTCATGAAAGATTTTAAAGTGGAAAGATTAAGCAGAGATGCAAGGATCACGAACATCTATGAGGGAACGACTCAGCTTCAGGTGGTTGCAGCTCTTCCAAGAATTACAAGCGGACTTTTCAGAGATATGGTAAACGAACTCCTTAGCGTTGACGGTTTGACAGATCAGCCTGTTTCCGAAATTTCTAAACTTATTGAAGATGTCATGAAAAGAGTTGAAAAGGTCAAAGCCTGCGACAACAAAGATCTTCTGGATTACTGTGGAAATTACTTTGTTGAATGTGCTTCCATAATTTACAGGATGGCACTTTTTCTTCCGGTCGCGATCAAATATGAGGAAAAAAGAGAGCTTTTTAAATACTACAAAAATAAATCTCTCAACAGAATAAACTATCTCCTCTCTCTTATTGATTCAATTGAGTCAGATTACGGTTGTTCCGTTGATGAAATAAAAAAGCCTTTTGTAAAAAAGAGCTGAGTGAAGTGTAATGGTTGAAATCCTTCTTATCGTAAATACTGTACTGATTTTAGCAGCAGTTTTAATTCCGGTTTTTAAAAAAAATCGTGTGGACCTCAGCTCTGTAACTGATTCAATTGAAAAAAGTGAAAGATCTTTAAAAGATGAATTTCACCGAAGCAGAATGGAGGCAAATGAAAATGCTAAAACCAACAGAGAAGAGTTATCAAAATCTCTGGGGTTATTTGCCGACAAATTCAGCGAAAACATGAAAGAGATAAGAGAATCAGTTGAAAAACAACTCAAATCAATAAGAGAAGACAACACAAAACAACTTGATGAAATGAGAAAAACTGTTGATGAAAAACTTCAGAAAACACTTAACGACAGGTTAAGCCAGTCTTTTGAAACTGTAGGAAAACAGCTTCAGGCAGTTCAGACCGGTCTTGGTGAAATGAAAAACCTTGCCAATGATGTCGGAGGGCTGAAAAAAGTTCTCAGCAATGTTAAAATGAGAGGGAGTTTCGGAGAAATACAGCTTTCCATGCTTCTTGAACAAATCCTTGCCCCCGACCAGTATGAAGCTAATGTTAAAACAAAATCGGGCAGCTCGGATATGGTTGAATTTGCTGTAAAACTGCCTGGGAAAGATGATTCAGGGACAAATGTGTGGCTGCCGATCGATGCAAAATTTCCCAAAGATATTTATGAACAACTGCAGGAAGCTTATGATGAAGGGGATCAAGTTAAAATTGCAGTTGCTCAAAAAGCTCTGGAAAGTGCTGTCAAAAAAATGGCTAAAGATATCCGGGATAAATACATTGATCCTCCTGCCACGACAGATTTTGGAATAATGTTTCTCCCTTTTGAAGGGATATATGCTGAAATAGTAAGGAAAGCGGCACTCCTTGAAGAACTTCAAAGAAACTTTAAAATAATTGTTACGGGACCGACAACTCTTGCCGCTATTTTAAACAGTCTTCAGATGGGATTCAAAACACTTGCAATAGAAAAAAGGAGCAGTGAAGTATGGCAAATACTGAGTGCAGTTAAAACAGAGTTTGAAAAGTTCGGAGGACTGGTTAAAAACACTCAGGATAAAATCCAGAAAGAGCTGGACAATCTTGACAAAAATATAGGTGTGAGAACAAGAGCAATAAACAGAACTCTCAGAAATGTTGAAGCTACAACTGAAGAACAGTCAAAAAGAATTCTTCCTGAATTAAATGCTGCACCTGCAGATCTTGATGACGATGAGGAAAATTCCTGAATACTATTGTTTCTCAGCAGGAACAAATAAGTGAAATGTTGTTCCCTCCCCTGTTTTTGTTTCAACTTCTATCGTTCCGCCATGTTGATCAATAATTGAATATGCTGCCGAAAGTCCCAGTCCTGTCCCAACCTCTTTTGTTGTAAAAAACGGGTCAAAAATATTCGGGAGGATATCTTCAGGTATTCCTTTGCCGTTATCAGTTATTGCAATTTCAACATATCTTCCTTCTTTGATCTTAATTTTTTCACCCTTATTAATATAGATATTTTTCACTGTCACTGAAATTTCTCCACCATTTTCACCCACAGCCTCCTGTGCATTCATGATAATTTCATCAATGACCTGCCCCATCTGTTTTTTATCCATCCAGCAAGTTGTAACATCATGAGCAATATTAAATGTTCTTTTAATGTTTGTCTTTCTTAAAAGCAGTTCAACTCTGTCCTTAAAAAATGGATGTACCGCTTCCTCTTTACAAAATGGAGCACCTCCCTTTGAAAAAGTGAGCAACTGATCGGTCAGCTCGACAGCTCTGCTTCTTGCAAGGAGGGCTTTCATCAGAAATTCCTGAATTTTATCGATATCTTCAGTGTTGAGTGCAAGGTCAAGATAGCCGAACACAGCACTGTGAATATTGTTAAATTCGTGAGCTATACCCCCTGCTAAAGTGCTCAAAGATTCGAGCCGCTCTGTTTTCATCAATGTTTCCTGAAGCTTTCTGTTTTTTGTTACATCAGTAAACCTGACAGTTCTTCCGATAATTATTTTATTTCTACCTAAAAGGGGGGAAATTTCCACTTCAACAAACTTTTTATTTTCATCAATTTGAAAAACTATTTCCGTTTTATGTAAATCTTCGTTTTCTGTTATCTGATTCAGTGGAGGCATGTTAAAAACTTCACTGAACGGGGTTCCGAATTTGATCTTTTCAATATTGAATATATTTGTTACAGCAGGGTTAAAATCAATTATCCGCCACGATTTATCAAGAACAACTATACCGTCATTTATATGTTCAAGGACAAAATCTCTTGCTATCGGAATCACATCAAAAACATTAAAAGGGTGAAGAGCAAGAGTTATAAGACTGATAGATATAGGGATAAGTGACGGTGCCGGATCAATTCTCATTCCGGGGATAAGGTTGAAAATAAATGTGAGCGTTCCTATCCACGGGATAATTATTGCAAAAAGTACAAGAATGATCTGCCTGTTTTGAATTCTTGGAGGGGTAAAAAGCCGTTTGAATAGAATTATCGATCCTGCCAACATTAACAAGTTACAGTAAAAAACATTCACCCAGAACCAGATCCCCGGAGTTCTTGTAATGATACTGAAAGGACCGTC
>SLGQ01000021.1 GCA_007136595.1 Candidatus Sumerlaeota bacterium
TCTTAATCTGTGTAGAGGAACGAATGGAATGAGTGACGAAATCTGTGGCTGAGAAATTACTCACATCTTCCCGCCCGAAAGGGGTTAGGTATTTCGGTTAATTAAGAATATATTGAGTCTCTCTTAATATTGCAGGTTGAATCCGTTTTTTTATGGCATCAGAGATAACAAGATCAACTTTTTTGCCAAACAAATCTTCTAAGAAAAATTTTAAATCCATGTAATTATAAAATGTTTTTTTCTCAAACTCTACCAAAATATCTATGTCGCTGTTTGAATTGGCACTGTCTTTGATATAAGAACCGAAAACACCAATTTTCCTGACAGAAAACTCCTTTCTCATATAGTCCATGTTCTTATTGAGAATTTTCATAATTTCGCTGGCTGATTTCAAATGCTTCTCCATCTGTCAAACCATAAAATGTTACCTGATCTTAGGCACATTGTCAAAGGAAAAATGGAAAGAGATCATCTTGTTGCTGCATCCTCCCGCCCGAAAGGGGTTTAAAGATAAGGATTTTATTCCTGTTTTCCGGAGGGTTTTTCAAATTCCCATTTCCATCGTCCTGAGCCGCCCCAGTTCATCATTCTTGTGTAACCTTTTTCCTCAAGTTTTTTAATGACTCTTTGGGCTCTTCCACCTGTTTCACAGTAAAAAATGAGATATTTATCTTTTGGAAGCTCATCAAGTCTGTTTAAGATGGTTGATGAGGGGAAGGACTTTGCTCCGGGGATGAATCCATTGTTATATGATGATGCGGGTCTTACATCAATTATCCAGATGTCGTCTTTAGGATTTTCAACAAGATTTTTAAAGGCGGCAGGTTCCACATATTTTTTAAGGGATTCCCCGTCTTTTGAAACATAACCTTCATGGCAGGATATCAGAACAAAGGCTGTAAGGATAAACAAAAGTGCCAATATTGAAAATCTTTTGACTTTATTTTTAATCATCAATGGGTCCTCCTGTGGTGTCAAAAACAAAGGTGTGGAAATCTGTTCCATATCTGGCATTTTTTGTGTCAGGGAAAGATTTAGCCGGTCTAACTACAAGTGTAAAGCGGAATTTGCCCACAACCGGAGCACCTTCTAAATCCTGGAATAAGAATTCAGCTTTTCCTGTTTTTTTGTCCATGTTGACAAGTTGCGGCATATCCCCTGATGTGCCTGAAATAAACCATTCAAATTCATATTCTTTCAGCACCTGTTCATCCCCCTTGACACTTTTTGCTTCAAAAGTGATATTTCCAGATAAATGCCCCGGTGTAAAAATGATGGTTGAATGGTTAATTGTATCAACAGGTTGAGCACTACCTGCTATTTCATATGTCACCCTTTCAAGAACCGGATTAACCTCGAAAGGTTCCAATTCCCGGTCTTCGTGAGCAATTCGGAAAAGCTTGACCGATTTGTAAGGAGAATCTTTCAACTCCACTTCCAATGCCACATCAACAAAACCGTCAGCTCTGTATTTTCTTTGCTTTTCTTCTCCGAACCACTCGGATATTTTTGCAGGGATAGTCATTTCAAATTGATCTTCACCCTTGTTTTCAAGTATGTTGTTCCCTATTTTTAATCTGAAAGGTGCAAGATACGAGTCACCTCTGTCAGCAAGGACGGAAACTGTAATATCGCACCCCGGACATGTTACGACCGGATCGATCTGAATTGCCACCACTTTAGGTTCGTTGATAATGGTTGCCTCTTCAAAGGAATATTCATTGCAAGAGGATAAAACAAACAACGAAACAGAAAAAAAGATGATAAATATTATTTTCATTTTAACCTCCTTCATTAAAATTCACCTCTAAGCCCGAGCGTTCCAAGAAACGGTGTAAGATACAAAGAGGTGCTGTCAGTATAGTCAGCATTGTAAATCCGGTCTATTCTCGTGCCGCTTCCCTTGAAATCTCCATATATTCCAATATCATACCTGTTAACGGAAAAAATGTATTCCACTCTTGCTCCGTAACCGTATGATCCTGCCATTCTTCTGTTATTTGCTGCACCAAGTTGGTAGTGGGGCATATAAATTCCCGCATCATACAAATGGGTCACACCTTCAATATCTGTTGCGAGAAATCCTGATATTACGCCGGTATTGGCAGAAAGAACCCAGCTTCTATGGGGCTTATAGGAGAGTGCCGCCTTAAAAATGTGCGGAACATCTGCATCAGACCTTCTTTCTTTTGCATTTTCAAAGTCTTTACGCATACTTCTTGTGAATGTATAGCTCACCCATCCCGAAACTTCTTTATCGGAATATCCAGCTATCAGTTCAGTACCAGCTGCCCAGCCTGTTCCGTAATTTCCGTAATCTGTAGGATCTTCAGGATTCCTTCTTATGAGATCATAAAAATATTTGTAGAAGCCTGCCGCATCAAGGAAAAATCCGCTATGTTCAAACCTGATACCACCTTTACCGTGAGCAGATTTTTCATATTCAAGTTCTTCTCTTCCCAGTGCATGAAAAGATATGTCGTACTGGGGTCTTCTTGTGTAAAGTCCACCTTTTGCATAAATTGTGAGCATGTTGTCCAGAAACGATTGAGATATCTTCAATCTGGGGTCAACTGAACCGCTCCAGTGTGTTTTGTTGTGAAAATCTCCGGAAATGTTTACACCCGGAACAGCTTTAAAACCTTTATATTTAAAATTGTACTGCAAATATGCAGAAGGGTGTATGTATCCGATATTTGAACCGTTTTTAAGTCTGTCAGCAGAGTGTACAATTCCCGGTTCCCCTTCAAGAGGAAGCAGGGAGTATGTTGCATCAGTTGTAAATACACCCGCCATGAAAACAATACCGAAATCAAGTCTGTTATTTTCATTTATGTTCCATTTCAGATGATCTTCAATTGTTCCCCTGTTGTCAAAAAGTCCGAAATTATGCCCGCCATATACTTTGTAATCCCAGTTTGTCATGAGAAAACTTCCTGTAAACCTGTTTTCTACAGTACCGCTTTCATATTCATGGTCACCTTTTGCAAGAATAAAAGAAGCAACCGGAGACAAAGTGTTGCCGGTATTAGGGACAGCATTATCCTTTTCCGGCACTTTATAAAGAATTGAGTTTTGAGCACCGAACAAAGAAAAACGGAGTGAGTTTTCCGGGTTAACTTTTAAGAGATACATAACATGTCCACCGAAATTTTCCGGTGAAACTACAGAGTTTTCAGAGCTGTATGCCATTCTTGTAAAAATATCGTCCATTCCTACATTAAAAGATGCTGAGAAAAAATCTTTGTCTGATAAAGGTCCTTCGGCAAAAGCGGAAATTTCAAACATACTTAGATCAAGAGAACCTCCAACCCTGTCTTCTCTGGGATTTCCTGTTTCAAGGTTTATGACTCCGCCAAGAGAGTCTCCATAGACAGCTCCGAATCCTCCAGTGCTGACATCCATTTTTTTGATAAGGTTTTTGTTGAAAATAGTCCTTTCAGTTAAAATATGGTGTGTAAAAGGAACCCTTATTCCATCAATAAAAAAGCCGCTTTGATATGATGGCGTTCCTCCCATTATCATGCCGTTACCATAGGCAGTAAAAGGGGCGGCGATTGCCGTAAAAGGGATCGTGTCTGTGTTTTTCTGATGTTCGTACCTGGTTTTTTCTTCTTCAGGTGCCGGCTTTTTAACAATAAAGTATTCTTTATCGGAAAGATCGTCATCTCCTTCTAAATAAATAGGATCTTTAACTTTTTTAACAGTTGGTTTGTCTTCCGGATCCTCAACATCTTTTGTATCAACGATCTCTTTATCTTCTTTTTCGAGCTCTTCTTTAGCCTTTTCAAGAGCATCCGAACCTATTACCAACTGAATTTCATCCGGTCTTTCAGGAACTTTTGGAAATACGACCAAAGATTCTGCTTCACTTTTTAGTTTTGATAAATAAATTACAGCAAATATTCTGTCGTCTCCCCCTTTTTCAACAGTAAATTCACCCTCATAGTCTTTGTGTTCAACTGAAGAGGCATATATTTTGTATTTACCCGGCTTTAGTTTCATGGGATAGCGGAAAGTTCCGTCGATCCGGCTTTTAGCCGGGTAGGGGTATAGACTTGTTTTTATTTCAACGGCAGGGATCGGTTCCCTGGTTTCAATATCATAAACGGCACCGAGCATAGTTTTCATACCATCATCCTGTTTCTGAGCAGGCTCAGCTTTTTTAGGAGCAGGCTCAGCTTTTTTAGGAGCAGGCTCAGCTTTTTTAGGAGCAGGCTCAGCTTTTTTAGGAGCAGGCTCAGCTTTTGGAGCAGGCTCAGCTTTGGGGGCAGGTGCAGCTTTTTTTGGAGCAGGCTCAGCTTTTTTAGGAGCAGGCTTAACAGGAACAAGAGCCGGTTCTGAGCTGTCGGTTTTCTGAGGTGTGAACTTCTTTTTATCCTCTTTCTTTTCAGGCTCTTCTTCCTTTTTTTCCGTTTCTTCTTCTTCCTGTTTTTCCGTTCTTTCAGGAGTAAATTTTTTCTTGTCAGCGAGCAATGATGCAAAGAGAATTATAACAAGAAATAAAATCAAAACTTTTTTCATGAAACCACCTCCGATCGAGATTCCGTTCTATAATTACGGATATATGTTATCACCCATAATTTTTAAGTCAAATTATTATACAATTATTGAAACAAAGACATTTCCTGACAAAAATGTCACGATTCGTTTTTTAAAAGGTTTTCGTAATAAGATATCATATCTTTTTTTTGTAGTTTTTTCTTTCTGAGCATTTTCAGTTCAATTTCTTCCTGTGGAGTAAAGAAACTTTTTTGTGCCAAAGTGTCTGAAAGTTTATCGAATTTTGCATGTTCTTCCTTAAGTTTAAAAAGCTTTTTGTTAATTTCTTCTACAGAGAGCTTTTCAATTTTCATTTTTTTCCTCCAGGTTATTATTGGTGTAAATATCAATGTCCTTTGATATATTTGCAGGCAAATTTATATAGTTGAGCAGTAAAGGTTCAAAACAGAAGTTGACAGGTTCAAAAACTTCAACCTTTTTAAAACTATCGGGTTTTAAACTGAAATCTTTGTCAATAACTTTAAAGTCAATATTTTTAGAAAGAAGATAATCTTTAAATGAATCTTCAAGCAGACAAGGTGTTATGACACTGACTTTTTTCCCTTTTAAAAGCTTAACTGTTTCATCCAGTTGATCGTAAGGATGATCGACAAAAGTATCTGAGGCAATTACGCTTCCTTTGTCGTCAAAGAATGAAATAAAGTACTGTTTTTTGTTGAAAGGGATCGCTGTTATGCTGTAATCCTGTATGGAGGGTTGTAACATCCTCAAAAACATTCCCGAAGATACCTTTTCAATTTTCTCAACTCCGTGAGCATACAGCATTGACAAAAACATTGCCAAACCTGTTTTTATTCCTGTAAACGACCCCGGTCCCGATCCTATGATAACCCTCGCCGGTAATATTTCTGTAAGTTTGTCTGAAAAAGATTCCAGCAATTCCGGGAGCTTTGTGTTAAGCTCTTTTTTTTCAAATTTTTCTGATTTGAACAAGATTTCAGGTGTATTTGAATAGCCTAAAAAAACTACAGGGGAAGAAGCGTCAAAAATTATAATGTTTTTCAAATTAAATACCCATAAAAACAGATATATATCTTGAAAAATCGTTAAAAATGGCAAAAGCCATGAGCATAAGCAGCAAAACAAGCCCGACAGTCAACATTTTTTCTTTTACAGAAAGGGGAATGGTTTTTCCCGAGATTCCTTCAAAAGCATACATTACAATATGTCCGCCATCAAGTATAGGGACTGGAAATAAATTAATGATACCGAGATTAATGCTGATCACTGCAAGAACAAAGAGAAAGTGCTTGAACCCGGCTTCGGCAGCTTTTTTTGAAATGTCAAATATCATTATGGGACCGCCTATGCTTTTTGCAGGAAGTTTGCCTGTTATAAGATAAACAAAACCTTTGAGAGTTGTTTCTGTTACCTCAATTGTCTGGTCTGCGGCATACTTGAAAGTATAAGCAAAAGGGCTGATCCTTCTTGCCATAACTTCCGGAATTTCATAGTCAAAAGAAAAATATGCTCCCCAACTCACTCTCCTGTCTTTTAATCCGGTATATCTGTTATCTTCTTCTGTTACAGAGGGGGAAAAAGTTATTGTTTGAATGGAATGGTCTCTAATGAACTCAACTTCAGCACTTTCGTTTTCTTTTAAGTTCCTTAAAATTGAATAAAACTGATATGGAAAATGTACTTCTCTTCCATTAATTGATCTGATTATGTCTCCTTCAAGAAATCCGGCATCCCGGGAAAATGAATCGTCATCGATTTTTGAGATCATAGTTCCTGCATGGATCATTTTCCCGTTTATATTTGCAGTGTCATCAGGTGAAAACTCAAGAGTGATCGTTTTTTCTCCCCTTAAAACTTTAACGCTGCTGAACGGTTTTTTCATAACATGTTTCAACTGATAAAATCTATCTATTTCAACACCGTTTACAGACTTGATTATATCTCCGTTTTTAAAAGGGGGAACTTCTTTTGTAAAAGCGACTGCTGCATTTTTAGGCAATCTTGCAACACCTATCTCGCATCTTGCGACTGGTTCACCAAAAAGATTGCTATAACTGCCAATGTCAGGAGTTACTCTATATGATTCTGTTTTGCCGGTAAAAACTTTTTGAACTTTTATCTCTATTTCCGGACATTTTCCATCCTTCGGACCAAGTCGGGACATGCGGCTGTGAATGTCTTCCCATACAGAAACTGGTTTGCCGGATATTTCTGTGATAATATCTCCTTCTTCAATGCCGGCAATATAAGCCGGACTACCCGGGTTGACAAACTCAACAACTGAAGCTGGAGCAGTATAGTTATAAAAAGATATAAGTATAAAAACAAAAAAAGCCGATATGATGTTAAAGACTGCACCTGCGGCGGCAATTATTATTTTCTGCCACCAAACTTTATGAGAATAGGAAAAAGGGATCTCTTCTTCTGTAATCGCTTGTTCTGCTGCAGGTCCCTCTCCGAGCATTTTTACATATCCCCCAAGAGGTATCATTGATATCCTGTATTCGGTATCACCTTTTTTCCATTTAACTATCGGTTTCCCAAAACCCAGTGAAAAAGCTAAAACTTTTACATTGAACAACTTAGCAAAAAGAAAATGTCCAAGTTCATGGATGAAAACGACTATACCAAGTAAAAGAACGGCAAAGATATACATGTGCATATTAAAAAATCCTCAAAAAACAACAATTGCGGTTTTATTATAATCATAATTTTCAAGAATGGAAGATAAAGGGAGCACTAATCAGAGAATATCTGTGAAAACCGATAATAAATTATTCGGAAAGTTTGTATATTAAAAAATCGTCAATGTATAGACCGGGTGCTCTTCCATCACTGTCACTTACAAAAACAAACCTTATTTCTTCTGTTTCTGTCTCAGGGATAAAAGCAGTTCCCTTAAAAGTGCTGTATGTGTTTTGGGATGATTTGCCCCTGATTCCTATGAAACTGTCGTCTGAACCGCTCCAGCCATCATCAAAAAACAGGTTTACTTCCCCATAAAGATCGCCACCGTCATGTGTGAGTTCGATATAATATTCCCCAAACTGCAACTGGGCTCCATCATACCATGTGCTGCCATAAAGCTCTGTGTTGACATAGGCTTTGAACTCGAAATAAATGATATCCCCCGCATTGAAAGTGATGTTCGGGGTAATAGTGGCTGCCTGAGCATGTTCGTTAGTGTAGTTTCCGGTTAGGTTTGTAGCAAGGACATTTGATCCTGAATATGCGGTAGTTATTGCCCCTGAAACATTAGGAACTCCTATCTGCCAGTTTCCGGCAAGACTCCACTTTGAAGACCCGCTCTCAAAATCATCAAAAAATATTATCTCACCGCATTTTGCTGTGCCTGAGTAAAGATCTCCGCTGATTTTTTCAGGAATGCATACTTCTGTTCCGGGATCACAAGGATTATCAGTGTCGCATGGATTCGGGATAAGTTCACAGGAAGTATCGCCCTCTTCATATCCCGGAGCACAGATACATTCAAAACCGCCTGTATATTCCCCCTCGCTTCCATCAGGGGCGCAAACCTCTTTAACATCATCACAGTCATCAATTTCAACAGAACATGGGTTAATGTCTTTATCCCAGACACATTCATCATCATCTTTTACAAAGTTCTCAATGCAATTCCATTCACACTCAGCAGGATATCCCCAATCTTCTCCATCCCAAATGATTTCTACATTGACAACTTCACTTACACCGTTTTCCGGATGGATCTCATCACATGGAACTTCTTTGACACACAGGAACCCTTCTTCTGCTTCACTTTCTTCTTTACATACAGCATCTTCTATTTCTGAGCATGGGTCCGGATCACATGGATCCGGCTCCCCGGTATCTCCGGTATCTCCAGTATCTCCGGTATCTCCAGTGTCTCCGGTATCTCCAGTATCTCCGGTGTCTCCAGTATCTCCGGTATCTCCGGTGTCTCCAGTATCTCCGGTATCTCCGGTATCTCCAGTGTCTCCAGTGTCTCCAGTGTCTCCAGTGTCTCCAGTGTCTCCAGTGTCTCCAGTGTCTCCAGTGTCTCCAGTATTCCCGGTATCGCCATCATCTTCATCAACGGTAATATCGCTATCGTCAGCAATATCATCATCTTCTATTTCAGGATCTTTGTCATTTTCAATATTATCAGCATCTTCCGGAAGATTTTCTTCATCGTTGACAGGCAGCCCTGTATCATCATGGGGAGAAAAATGATCATCGTCAGGAAGAACTTTTTTTGTTGTAACTCCCGGGTCACAAGAAACAAAGAAAAATAATCCTGACAGTATGACAACAAAAATTATATTAAATTTATTGCTCATGTTAACCTCCTGATATTTGCCTGTTAAAATCACAAACACTAATTAAATTTTATCCCGTAACCGAAAAAAAGTCAATTTTATCTGTAAATTCAAGGGAGACACCTCTCTTCATATTCCATTATTATTCCGTTTTTACCAAAAATATACATGCTGCCTTCCGGGTCGGCACTGATCGAATATATCGGTGCTCCAAGAGGATTGTCAACACTTTCTATAAATCCTTGTGTTGTCATGTTTCTGTAGTGAAAAAGATATCCCAGACTATCCAGTGAAATGTATGCTCTGTTTTGATCGCATGCCCAGACATCAGTAAAA
>SLGQ01000017.1 GCA_007136595.1 Candidatus Sumerlaeota bacterium
AGAGACTATTTTCCATGAACTTTTGAATCAGCAGAGCATAAAGATCAAACTTAAACCTGTAATTTTAACTCCCGGAGAAACAGGTATCAGAACAAGGGCGAAAGTATTCATAAAAGATGGTATGCCGGCATTCCGGGCATACCGCTCGAATGACCTTGTAAAGTTTGATAAATGTCCAATCCTTAACGATGAGTTCATGAATTGCATCCTTCAAGATGCTCCAAAAAGAAAGGGAGATGTTCAATATGAATTTTCAACCACATCCAAAGAGTTAATGCCACCCGAAAGCTATATATATAAAACTGTTAGAGGGGAAAAAATTAAAATATACAAAGGGAGTTTTTTCCAAAGTTCTGAAGAAGGAGCAGCAATTTTATGTTCTCTGCTTCAGGATGAACTGAGCGGATCAAAACCGGCAACAGGGTATGATCTTTTTTGCGGAAGCGGACTTTTTTCAATGTTCATGAGTGGATCAGGGGTTGAAACAACCGGAATGGAAATAGTTCCTCAAGCTGTAAAATCTTATAAAGAAAATCTGGGCGAAAAAGCTGAAATAATTTGTGCTGATGCCTATAAGATCAGAAAACTTGAAAAAAAAGACATTGTCGTTGCAGACCCGCCAAGAGAAGGTTTGGGCATTAAACTTGTTGATATCATAACGGGATCGAAACCTGAAACCATTGTCTATATTTCTTGCGAACCTTCAACATTTGCAAGAGACACGAAAAAATTGATGGAAAACAGCTACGAACTTACAAAAGTGGCGATCGTTGACCTTTTCCCCTCCACTCACCATTTTGAAGTTTTTTCTGTTTTTAAGAGATTATGAAAATACCGTGTTTGCAGATTCAATTTTGTATGAGTGTGCAACCGCAACCTCCTGTTGAGGATTCTGTGTCAGGAAGATCCGTTCCATTTTCACTTGTATCGGCATCATCTTTTTGTGAAATTTCATTATCATCTTTGATGTCGTCTGGATCATTGTCATCCGGATCAACATGATCTTCATCGTTTGTTTCATTATCGATATCATGCCGGCAATCATAATAGCCACCGCAATCTGTAAGATCTGCCTCTTCATAAATAGAACACCCTGAACCGGAAGTAAGTGTCAAGGGAACCCCTTTGTTAGCGATATAAGGAGCCCCACCGTCATAAGATATTTCAGCCGATGCTTTGATCACATAATGTTTCGGAACACCGGGATTGACAACGGTACGGAATCTCACAACTGCAAAATCTTGACAATCGTCATACCCGCTATCTGTCGGGCATGGCTCCATTTCATCTTTTAGAACAATTCCTTTTTCAATCTGAGGAAAAGAAGGATCTTCGTCCTTTACCGGATGCCAACAGCCTTTTTTTATTGAATATTCTGTCGAGCCTGGAACATAACGCATATATTTTGGAATTTCAGCTTTTACAGTTACATTTTTAATGGTTTTATCTCCTCTGTTTTGAACTTTCACTGCAAAAAAATGGTCTCCGTCATCGCACCACACAAAAGGATTTTCAGATGGAGTACAGGCGGTCATTTCATCTTTATCGGGAATATAAAATATATGGGGTTTGATATCTTTTGAAACAACGATCAAGTTAGTGACTGAAGGAGTTTTGATGTCGGGATCGAATATATTGAACAAACCTTGATTTGTAAGGAGCGAGCACCCTTTAATTTCATCTTTCTCACACCCGAAATCTTCAGGGTTTAGAGAGTGGGAGAAATCATCAAGCAATCCGACTCCGTCATGGATCTTTATTTCAGAATTGTTTAAGAAAGCTGATTTATATATCAGGATAATTGCCCAGAAAGCTCCTTCTTTGTTATCGTTACTGTAAAACTCTGAAACTTCATATTTACCAGCTAAAGATTCGCTGTCATACACTATTCCCCAAAATTTTCCTTCATAACTGATTTCATTAAAAAAGTCTGTTATATCAATTCTATATGAATAGTGTTCCTCGAAAAAATCAAAAACAAATCCTTTGTGTCCACCTATTTTATATGGGGTAGCGGTTACATCTCTGTCAGCAGAAAAATTATCTTCGTAATGATAAAAAACAATTTTTGCAGAATTATTTGTGTCGTCAAACTCCAATTCATCAGGCTGTTTTGCTCCCCATATAAGAAAAGCTCTTTCTACATAAGAGTCAGGAGGGACATCACCCTTATTAAAAATATATCCACTGTCATCATCAGCTATATTTTTATACATAACATAATATCCATAAGCCCCGTTACTCCACAAAAGCTCTTCATCTTCATACACCGAAACATCTGTGTTAACCCCTGAATATGCCACAATAATTATCGGAAAGATTACCGACAGAAAAATTAAATGCTTCATAAAAACCTCCTGCCCTCAAAATATTATCCAACAAAAAAGGATACCATGATTCAGATTTTATGTCAAACTGTTTTTTGATGGGTTTTAGGGCATCATATACCTTATGCAACAAGAAATCGCAGTTTTTATATTCCCACTTTCAAGGATTCGGCTCTCTTACTTAACGCACCGAACATCGTATTCATCGTATGATGTCATTCACATCCAGCAGTCTCGCTACATACTAAAACGGCGTATAGGTTATCCTGACTGCACCGGGACCACCGTTTGCTCCGTAAACCATACCGCCGGATACAGCTTTCGAGCCACCGCCGCCACCGCCGTACGGATGACCTTGTTCTCCAGCATTGCCGGATACAGTAGATCCATGACCTCCATTGCCGCCATCGGAATCTCCTCCAAGTCCCGGTTTTCCGTGATTAGGGGAAGCATCATATCCATCATATCCATCGTATCCATCCCCACCATTTTCGTTTGTACCGGCACCGCCGCCGCCACCGCCACCATGAAAATTCGTATAGCCATGACCTCTACCGCCTTTGCCTCCTGAATACCTTACTTCAGCACCCCCTATTTCCGCTGTTAAATACATTGGAAAATGTGCCTGACTCTGAGAATTTAAAGAGAGTGTTCCTGCATCAGCAGGCATTGTTCCGTTATAAGAGGGATTTGAGTTTGTTCTTCTGGAAACAAAAGCAGAACCGTTATAATATCTTGAATATGTGAAATTTCCACTTCTGAAAGATTGCTGAGCAATCCAGTATCTGCCTGCCGGAAGTGTTGTCGGTGTAACAGGAAGAGTATTCCATGAACCCGCAACACCTGTGATCTGGTCCGCCTGGACTGCTTTTTCTCCGATATCATAGTTGTCTGAATTACCATAGTAAAGACCCATGACCGTGTTGCTTGAAACAGAATCCAGATATATGTTAAAAGAGGTGACCGTAAATTCTTCGGGCATATCAACTAGAACAAAAATTATTTCTCTGTCAAGATTCCAAGTTGATCCTCCTATATGTTCAAATCCCCATATCAGACCACCGCCTCTGCCCGGATAAGATGGACGATTAAACTCAACTCCGTATCCACCTTGAGCGAAAGAAAGGATATCCCCATCATACTCAACTTTTGAGTATCCGCCGTTAAGAGCAGGGCTGTCTGTTATGCTTGCAGCCCCGCCGCCACCTACAGCTATGTCAAGTTCCTGCCCCGGCATTACACTGATAGCTCTGCGACTGTAAGCACCACCGCCACCACCAGCAGATCTGGCAAAATTTGATGCCACTCCGGCAGCATTGATGCTTCCGCTTGCTCCACCGCCTCCCCACACTTCAACTGTGATCTCGGTTACACCTTCAGGAACTGTCCATGTATAGACCCCTGGTGTTTCAAAAAGTATCGTGTCCCCCGTATTTCCATTATCCTCATCCGTGTCATCGTCTATGTCTTCATCCCATTCCTCATCCACATCTTCGTCGAGATCCTTGTCCCAGTCTTCATCAATATCTTCATCCCACAGATCCTCATCTAAATCTTCATCCCAAACATCTTCATCCCAAATGTCTTCATCATGAATATCTTCATCAACATCTTCATCCGGATCTCCAGTGTTTCCTGTATCACCTGTATCACCTGTATCACCTGTATCACCTGTATCACCTGTATCACCTGTATCACCTGTATCACCTGTATTTCCGGTGTCTCCTGTATTTCCTGTATCTCCTGTGTTCCCTGTATCAACTGGAACACACTCACCTTCAACACATCTGTACCCATCTTCACAGTCAAGAAGTGTTTGACATTTCTCATCAACTTCTTCGTTTACACAAGCTGTTATAAAGAGCACAAAAAACAACAGTAAACTTGTTACCTGAAAAATCTTTTTCGATCTCATTTTATTTCTCCGAATAAATTAAAAAAACATTGCTTTCTGCGAGAAGTATAATATTATATCATACCTAGAATGTCAAGCGTTTTAAAATTTTTTTTGCTTTAAAAACAAAAAACCTTTTCATTTCTGCTTGATTTATTTTCCTCATCTGTATAATAATAAGTGGTGGTGTGTTGCACTGGAAACAGCCTTGTAATTACAAGGTAAAAAAGTCAGGAATCTGATTTGCAACACAAATTTGATTTGTTTTTTTATAATTTATTATGATATAAGGACTTTCCGGAGGTCACAATGATTAAAAAAATTGCCGCTCTAATTGTTGCAACAATGATTTGCCTATCCCTTTATGCGCAAACTTCTCATCAGAAACCTGTGCTTGGTGAAGTTGTTAAAATAAATGACTTCAAGTATGATACTTTTTACTACTTTAACGGGGAACCCCAGTATCTGCTCCAAAGATATGACAGGATCGCAATTCCCGGCACTGTTGATATGGTTGCTATAAGAAACCTTGACATCAACGGTGTTCTGATCGGTAACTTGATCAGAGAAGTTACCGACATACATGGTTCGGTGAAAGCTCACAGACTTGAAATTCCCGCTGACCACAGGGTTGCCTGGATGAACATAAGAGATGAGCTTGCCAAACTTAACATACCAGCATGGCCCGTAGTGACATATCACTATGACAAACCGTTGATCCTTGACGGAACAATGAATCTCCATTTTTCAAAATGGACTTCCATTGAAGAAAGATTTGACATTTTTGAAGAATATGACCTTGAAGTTGTGGAAATATGTAACAGAGACCCTGAATTTTACACAGTCGCACTTCCTATCGGATCAGACCCTTTCGAAATAGGAAATGATTTAGTGGAAAAAGGTTTTGTAAGATGGGCACAACCAAACTGGTACTGGCATCTTGAACTGAAAACTGTTACCCCTAACGACCCTTACTATCATCATCAGTGGCATCTTCCCCAAATAATGGCACATCATGCATGGGGAACTGAAACCGGAGCAGGCAAAGATGTCAGAATAGCTATTGTTGACAGCGGAGTTGATACCAGTCATCCCGATCTTAACAATCTTGCAGGATACAACTTCATAAACAACAATACCGATGTCAACCCTAAAACAAATGATGAAGCTCACGGAACTGCTGTTGCCGGTCTTGCCGCAGCAAGAACAGATAATAATCTTGGAGTTGCCGGTGTATGCTGGGGATGCCCGATCATACCTATTAAACTTATAGGTGGAGGCTGGGGAAGCGGTGTAACAGGAACAACGATCAGAAATGCTCTTCAGTGGGCTGTAGATCAGGGAGCGTGGGTTGTGAACAACAGTTGGGGACCCCCCGGAAAAAATCAGGCGGGACAATGTGTTTCCACCCCGGCGGACAACAATCAGGCTCAGGCAGTAACTTACGGAAGAAATAACGGAAGAGGCGGCAAAGGAACTATAATGTTGTGGGCGGCAGGCAACGATGCGTGCAACACCAATCTACAGGGATCTTTAAAGAATGATGATCTTTTAGCTATCAGTGCTCTTGCTCAGTCAGGAACACTGGCAGGATATTCAAACTTTGGCTGGGAAATTGATCTTTCCGCCGGAGCAGGAACTCACACAACCGATACTGTAGGATCGGCAGGCTACAACACTGGTGGCTGGGGAAGCTATGACAATTTTCACGACCTTGACTACACCAGTATTTTTCAGGGAACAAGTGCTTCCGCACCCGTAGCTGCAGGTGCCGTTGCTTTAATGATGGCGGCAAATCCCGATCTTACTTTTTCCGGAGTCATGAACTGTGTAAAGGCTTCTGCCTATAAAACATCTGCCAATTGCTCAAGAGGCAATTGGACAACAAAAAATGACCCGCATCTTGAGTCAGGCTCCAAAGATCACTCTCCCTGTTACGGTTTCGGAATAGTTGATGTTAATGCAATGGTAGTAGGTGCCAAAGACGGTACTTGCGGTGCATGTATCCCTACTTCACACATTGACCTTTGCTATGGTGACGGATATGACAGAGATGACAACTGTGACGGCATTGTTGACACAGAATGCGATAAAGGGGGTGTAGGAAGAGCGGCACATCCATGCGAAAACGATAATGACTGCGTAAATACCGCTGCCAACCCTATGTGCATTACTGAATGGAGTGGCGGATACTGCTCGGCAGAGTGCGATAGAAACACAGACTGTTACAATGGAAATTCTGATGTTGAGTGCTATCAGAACAAATGTATAGCAAAATGTAATTATAATGAAATAAGGTCAGGATACAGTTGCATTGCAAACAAAATTCTCCCCACCGGGACTGAAGTGGTAGCTTCATGCGGAAACGGCGTAGTTGAAGAAGGAGAAGTATGTGACGGAAACACAAGAGCCTGCACAACTATACACAACAGTTATACTGGCGGATATGCCCGCTGTCTCAATGACTGCTCAGGATGGGACACATCAAATTGTGAAAGTGACCCAACAATTGACTTATGTGGAAACGGAATAAAAGATCCCGGAGAAATATGCGACGGTGATGTTGTTAACTGTGATGAGCTTGCAGGGGCAAAACCTTATGGTGTAGCAACCTGTCTCCCTGACTGTTCCGGTTGGGACAGATCAAAGTGTTCAGATGA
The DNA here is from genome assembly GCA_007136595.1 of Candidatus Sumerlaeota bacterium. GTDB lineage: Bacteria > UBP6 > UBA1177 > UBA1177 > UBA1177 > SLGQ01. The sequence goes on from SLGQ01000017.1 coordinate 6,882, forward strand.
ACCTTCTGATAAAAATGGAGGAACTGATCCCGGAAATGGTGACGGAACAGGAACTCAAGCCACCTGCGGTAACGGTATCATTGAAATTGGACAACAGTGTGATGACGGCAACACTTTATCCGGGGACGGATGCAATTCTGAATGTATGATAGAACCGGGATGGACATGTAAAGGTTCCCCTTCGGTTTGCAAAAGAAAATCGAGCGGCTGCTCTGTTCTGTTCTTTTAATGATGACTTTCATGGCATATAAAAACATTATCATCTTTATTGCTTTATTTTTTGTTGCTGTTTTCTTTTCCTGCTCATCGGAACAAAAAAGCAGTGAAACAACAGATGACGACCGGGGAATAACTGAAACACCTGACGATACCGATTTCAATGACAGTGATGAGCCAGCGGACATTCACGATGATGATATTATTTCAGACAACGGCAATTTTGAAAAAGGTCCTTACGGGTTTTCTTTCGGAGACACAGCCGGGGACTTTACTCTGCCTCTGGAAAGTGGCGACTGGAAGTTTTCTGAAAACAGATCATCTCTTGAAAACTATATCTTTATTTTTTACAGACCTTCAAATTCTGAAAGTCGCACTATATGGCAGACTGATTTAATAAGGATGTTTGATAACACTCCTGAAAACACTTACTATTTTTTTCTTGTGGAAGGAACTGAAGAAATATTTGCTCAAAGGACGGAACAATTAAAAAACAATATACGCAATGCAGTACAGATAAGTGGGAAACCCGGAATTATGAACAAAGTTCATGTTGTTTCAAAACCGGTTGACAACTTTGAATCATGGTTTTCCGACTGGCTTAAAAGATATCCCGATTTTTTTCTGGGGATCGACCGTTTTCAAAAAATCAGATACGGAGGTTCTTTTCACAGTTGGCAATCATCCACTTTTGATCCTAAGTTAGAGTTTATATATAAAGAAGCTGAACTTTATAACTTTGAGCATTATTTATCGCAGGCTCTTGAGCAAAACAAGGAAAGGTCTGTGATCATCAAGGGAGTTGACGGAGAAACTTTTCCGGAGGAAGGTTGGGTTAAAGATATCTATTTTGAAGCTGAATTCCCTAAGCTTGCTGAACATGGCAAGCTGTATATATACCTTGAACAGATATGCATATCTCAAAAAGATTGTGAATGGGACAGACTTCAACATCTATACCTGTGTGACAATGATGATCCTGACAAATGTGATATTGAAATCGGAAGATGGATCACCACTTACGGAAGAAGTGGAAAATGGCTTACTGACATTTCTTCGTTTCTGCCTCTTTTTAAAAATTCCGGAAAGTATAAATTCAGGTTTACAGTTACCGGCGACAACTATATCAACTACCTCGATCTGATATTTGTTGAAGATGAAGAAGCCCCTGTTCCTTCTGAATTAATACCTTTATACAGCGGAACTACACAATTCAATGAAAGTTATAACGATAAGTTTGATAAAATTGAAGTTGCAATTCCTGAAAATTTCGACAAAGTGATCATTTCTGCTTATATCACAGGACATGGTAACGGCTCAGAAACAGAAAACTGTGCTGAATTCTGCAAATTTGAATCGATCTTTTATGTAAATGATGTCCCTTTTTCCACAAAATTTGATAATGCAGGCACTTCACTTGGATGCTTTAATAAAGTTACAAAAGGAGTTGTTCCGAATCAATACGGATCCTGGCCCTTTGGAAGAGCCGGATGGTGTCCGGGACAGGATGTGAAACCGATAAACATTGATATAACTGAACATGTTAACCCGGGTGAAAAAAACACCATTTTTTTTCAGTCCTTTCTTCGTGGCGAAAATTATATTCCTGAAGTTACAGATCCAAGTGGATACAGAGCTGAAATTCCACTTTCAAGCTACATCGTCTTGTGGAAATAAATATTAACACAGATAACCGAAGTTAACACAACTGTTATTTTTATAAGACTTATTTATTAAAACAAGCTCAAAAAAACAACAAAACTCACCTTTCCGACACATTAAACTAATCTTTTTCTTACAATAGGAGAGAGTTCCTCAAAATAAGTTTGGCACGCTTTTTGCTATATGCGGTTAGATCTTTTAAAGATGAGAAAAATATAGAGGGTTGTTCTTCAATCACCGATCAATAAAATGTGTCATACACATCCTTACAACACCAACACTGTGATTAACTTCAAATCAACAACAACCGATAAAAAGGTATCTCCGCCAAAGATCCCGGGAA
>SLGQ01000136.1 GCA_007136595.1 Candidatus Sumerlaeota bacterium
CCAGTGAAAAGGATCAGCAGTATTTTCATTTTTTTATCTATTTTACTTATTTCTTTTTCTCTGTTTGCTGAAAGCAGGGTTGTTGTTATGCCGGTAATGGGTCGTTCGGCTCCTGAAAAAAGGTTGGCAGGTGACATCAGCAGTAATGTCGCACTTCTTTTTTCCACGATCAGAGGCGCAGAAGTTATAGGCGAAAGAGACATTCTCTCAGGAGCAGAGCTCAGAAGGCTTGAGCAGTGTAACGATCCCAGATGTGTGCTTTCTCTCACAGCCGGGAAACGGGCAGACTTTGTCGTTGTTCCAGCCGTCCAGCTTCAAAGAGGTCAGGGGGCAAGGCTTGCTGTTATCCTCTATGATAACTCAGGGAATCAGGTCGACAGAAGAATGGTGACAGCTCCGGAAGGAAGTGATGCTGAAGATATAGCTGCTGATATGATAGGTTCTGTAAGGGCTCTGGTCAGTGCGTTGCCGTCACCCGGTGGAGCTCCCTCAAGAACAGCATCTCCCGCCGCTCCTCAAAGAAGCAGGCTTTTTTCTTATACCGATGTTAAAAATGAAATAACAAAAGGTTTCAATGAATATGCAAGAGGAAACTTTTCTGAAGCGGCTCAAATTTTTAACCGTGCCGGAAATGAAATGAACTGTAACTGTTCTCAAAATGATGTGGCAAAAGCACTTTATAATGATGTCAACAGACTGAGTCAGGGCTTTCAGAGGGCTGAAGAACAAATGTCAGCCGGAGACTTCAGAAATGCACTTAGAACACTTGAAGGTGTCAGAAAACTTGACGAAAGTGTGAGGGAACAGGGATTCAGGAACATGGTCTATAAAAAGGAAAGGGTCGTCCGTCACAGGTATCTTCTTCCCAATCCACAGGATGCAAGAGTTGTCGAAGGGATAAATAAACAGTTCCAGACCAGAATAGATGAAGTAAGAAAATGGAGAGCACAGCAGTTTGCTACCATTGACAAGCAGGTGAACGATAAAATCCGTGAAAGAGACGACAGAATAAACGAACTTAAGAAAACCGAAAAAGAGCTTATGAATGAACTTAGAAAAGCCGAAAAGGGTGTTAAAGAAAAAGTTCAGGGACTTCGTTATCAGTGGGACAAGGATGACAACGAACTGGAACAGGAAATTGTTCAGCTTGAAAACCAGATAACAATGATAGATCAAAGAGAGAGAGGAGTTATAAAAGTATCAACGGCTAAACGGGATGAAGCAAGGAAAAAAGAGCTTTCAGACAATGAAAATGAATTTGAAGCATGGAAAAAGGCTCACCAGAAAGAAAAGGATGCCTACTATAATGCTCAGCAGAAAGCCGAAAAAGATGGTGCTGAAGCAAATGCCAAAAGAATAAAGGAGCTTCAGACAAGAAAAACTGAAATAGAGAAAAGCAACCGTGAACTTGATGCTAAACTTCAGAAAATGATCGAAGAGTTTGACCGTGCAGAAAGAAAGTTCGAATCTGAAGCGATGGCAGTAAGGATGAAGGGTGAGGATGAAGATAGAAGATACAGCGTTGAAGTTGAGAAAGAATATCAGAAAGCTTTTGATGATCTTAACAAGAAACTTGCTGAATACGATTCAAAAGAATCTGACATGCTTAGAGAACTCGAAAAGTTTGACAGAGAAGTTGAGCAGTTCATGATGAAATCTGCAAACGAAATGGGAAAAATTCAGGATTCTATTGAAAAAGAACGCGCAAAGATTGAGCAAACTTATATGAAAGAAAAGGAGCGAGGTCAGATAGGAGCTGAAAAAGAATATGAAGCAAGGCTTAACAAACTGGTCGGGATAAAAAACAAACTCGAAGAGGCTGTTAACCGCCATATGGATCAGACTGAGACAATTAAAGCTAAAAAAGAAGAAGAAATGATCCGGTCTCACGAAAAAGAACTTCAGGCTATAGATAAAAAGCTCTTTGAAATTGATGATTCTCTTGCAAAACTTGAAATGGCACATGAACAAAGGCTTGCCAAAATTCAGGATGCTATGGCAAGGACGATGAACGATGAAGAAAACATCAAAATGAAAGTTGAAAATCAAATAAGATCCAAGGGCGAAAAACTTCAAAGTACAATTATCTCCATAGAAGAAAAGATATCGAGAGACAGTATGCAATTTGAAGAAGCCCTGTCAAAGATCGAGTTTGAGTATGCTCAAAAAGAAGGGCAGTTGGAAAACCAGATAATGGCTGAAGAAAACAAGAAAATCGAAGCAAGTGAAACTTTCAAAATTAACTGGGGAGATTATGTCGGTAAAGAGATCGACAAACTGGTTGCTGAAGAAAACAAGCATCGTGCCAGAATAGAAGACCTTAAAGGAAATATATTTGAAGTTGAAGGGCGTATTGAGAAAAAGAAAATAGAAGAACTTAATAAGATCGATGCCAAGCTTCTTAAACTGGAAGAAGAATATGCTAAAAAACTCATTAATGTTGAAGAAAGTGTGCAGAAAGAGGCAGCGGCAGCAAGAAAAGAAGCTATGAAACAACTTGAAGATTTTGGCAGAGAAACGGGCAAGCTTGAGAAAGAGTTCGGAAAAACAATGGCTGAACTCAGCAAAGAAGAGGGTCGAATTGCAGCTGAACATGACAAAAAAATTGGGGAAATAGAAAAAAGGATAGCTGCCGTTGACAGGGAATATGATAAAAAAATGGCTCCTTTCTCTCTTGATCCGATAATTAACAAAATGAATCAGTCCATAGCTGAGCTTGACAATGCAAAAATTGAAGAGATCAATAAAATGCAGGAACTTCTTCACGCCATTGCTCAGGCAAAAGCTGCTGCAATTCAGGATTTCGAGGAGAAAAAAGAAGAGCTCAAAGATAATAAGGCAGAACTTGCCAAAGTTGAAAGAGAACACAACGCTGCCATTAGAAAGATGGAGGTTGATGAACAGTCAAGTCAGAGGAAAATTGAGTTTACTCAAAGTTCTTTTGATAGGAAAATCGATTTTGAAAAAACCAGATATGAGCGGGAGATAAATAAAAACAAAGAACAGATCGAAAGACTGGAAAGGGATAAAAACCGTGAATTGATAGATGTGAACAGAGAGCTTGCAGCAGCTCAGAAAGCAAAAGAGGCAGCTCTTGCCGCACACAGTAAAAAAGTTAACGGAATTGTAGCGGCACACAAAAAAACAATGGCTGCAAGAGAAGCTCAGGCAAAGAAAATTGCAGCTTCCGGAGATAGCAACCAAAAAGCAATCCTTGCAAGTGTAAATAAGAGGAAAGCGGCAGTTGAAGCTGAAAAGAAAAAAGAGATAAACAGCTTAAATGCCCAGAAAAAGACCATAGACAGCAGATATGCAACTGAAGCTAACAACGAAAAGGGAAAGATCAACAATGAGATCAACAAGCTCAATCAGCGTATCAAGCAGATCGCTATGGAAATCAGTGCCTGGGAAAAAAGGATCAATGTGGTCGATCAGGCAAAATTGAATGCGGCGACCGCCCCTTTTGATAAAAGAATTGCGGAGCTTAAGCAAAATAAAGCCAATCTTGAAAAAGAAAAGCAATCGAGAATAAATGATCTTACTGCAAAAAACAAAGCGGTCACAGCAAAACTCAATACAGAAAAAGCTCGAACCGAAAAAGAACTTGCGGGCATTGAGGGTGAAATTCAGGCAGAACACAAAAAAATATCTGCAAAATTCAATGAAATCAGAAACAAAATGAGAGCAGATATAAAAGTTGCAGAAAAAGAAAAAACTGCCAGAGAAACTGAGCTTCAAAAAGAAAAAACGGCACTTACCAGAGAAAGGGCTACCAAAGAAAACAGTTTCCAGAAAGTTCTTGCTGCTGAAATTGCAAAAATTACAAAAGAGAGAACTGTCGAATTGAATAAGATAAAGGAATCTCTGGGCAGAGTTTCAAAAGATCTTGCAGCTCACGAAAAAGCGGGCGATACCTATGTTCAGGATGTAGTTAACAAGATAGATGAAGATTTTGAAACAAAAATGAATGAACTTGACATGAGGCTTGTTTCTGAAAATAACCGTATTCAGGGTGAAATAAAGAAGTTTACAGCACAGAAAAATCAGGAAAAAGCTGCATTCCAGAAACAATTGAAACTGTTTCAGGTTGAAAAAGCAAAATTCAGAAAACAGATCGATGCCCAGATACTTGCCGCTCAAAAAGTGAGGGATAAAAAGATTCAGGATAGAAGAGCCCAAAGGGACAGAGAAGCCGCCAATGTTGAAAAACAGAAAAAACAGAGAGAAGCAAACTTTGACAGGCAGACACAGGGGATAAAAAACCAGCTTGCAGCAAACCTGAAACAGATAGATTCTCTTGATGCTCAGATCGACAAAACCAATGCTACCTGGGAGCAAACTCTTGATAACATGAAAGCCAAGCATCATGCCGCATCAACTAAGCAGGAAGCAGTTTGGAAAAAACAGCTTGCTACAAGAACAGCCCAGTATGAAAAAGCTCGTCAGGCTATCATCGACAAATATGACAATATGGTGGTACAGGAAAGAGAAGCAAGAGAAAAACAAAGAAAAGAACTTGAATCAAGAAGAGAAAATTTGCTTGCTGAAAGAGAAAAAAGACAGGCACAGAGACAAAAAATTCTTGAACAGGAAAGGGTAAGATGGGTCAAACAGCAGGAATCGTTTGAAATCAAAATCCTTAAAGTAAGAGAACAGTATCAGCAAATGGAAGCTCAAAGGATGGCTATGGCTGAAAAAGACCGTGCTGCTGCAAAAAATCAAAGAGCAGCAATTGATAAAAAGTATCAGGAAAGGATCGAAAATATCAACCAGGCTATGTTTAAGCAGATCCAGTCAAGATTTAAACAGCAATTTACTGAAGAAGCTTCAAGAGAAGATCAGGTAACCGATACTACGAAGAAAATTGATACCATGATCGCTGAAAGTTATTCCAGAATAGGGTTTGATGCACTTCAGAAGAATGACCTTGCAGCTGCAAGAAAATTCTTTGTTGATGCCCTTTTTCACGATAAAGACAACAGTTCAGCCAAAGCCGGGATCAGATCCATTAATGAAAAAGCTTCAGCAATGTACTGGGAAGCTTTCGGAATGAAAGATTCTGACAAACAGGGAGCTATCAGAATACTGCAAACACTTATAAGAAGTCTTCTTCCTATGGATGAATATTTTCTTAAATCAGGGCAGTTGCTTGATGAATTAAGATAAAGCTTTATATGTCCATGAAGGTTTTTTTACGGGGAGCTTTACTGCTCCCCTTCTTTTTAATGTCATTTATTTATGGGGCGTCGATTTCTCCCGATACATATTATTCAGTATTTTACAGCAATATTCAGGAGTACGACAAATGGCTTAACTCCCATAAAAATGATCACTTCAAAGATATTTTCATCGCCGCATATAACCTCCCTTCTAAAGGGAGAAGAAAATTCAGTTTTAACCCTGATATGAGAATTATTGAAAGCTATACAAAAGATGAAAAATATGGCTATATTTATCTTGAATTTAAAACCAGAACAAATGTGGAAATGATAGTTTCAGGCATCAAAAAGGGGACTCTTACGATAAATGGTTCAAAAAGAGGAGATATATCTCTGGAAAAAGATTCTGATTATGTTTTAATTCATGGAGTTTTTGAAAAAGGGATCTACTTTTTTTCATTAAATATAATTGAAAAATTTGAAAATATCCCTGTTGCAGCTCTTTCAAACAGAAAGCTTTCATTGTCGAAAAACAGAGGGTTTAACAGAGCTGCTTCTGCAAATGTGAAAGTTTCAAACATTAAAAGCAGTTTTCCCGGTGGTGTTTTTTCTCAATTATACGGCGGTTTCTGTTTTCCTTTTGATGAAAGCAACCCTGGATCAAGAAAATCTTTCCACAAATTGTGGAAAAAAAATGATACCGCTATCAAAGATAACAGCCGGCTTATTAAAATGCTTTTCAGGGCATCAGAGAATTCAAATTCAGCCGAAACATTGAAAAAACTTGGGTTTTCTCATGACCAACTTTCTTGGTGGCAGGAAAAATTCAATATGAACGAGGTGTGTAAATATGGAAAAGACAGACATTAAACATAAAGTTGTAACTGTTATCATTATTGCCGGATTATTATTAAATTTTGTTCTGCTTGTCAGCAGCCGGAACAATGCACAAAGACTTGAAACCAAGGTTATACAAATAGCACAGGATCTTGACAGACTGAAGTTCGATTTTAAAAGTCTCGACCAGAGAAGGGTTGGAACAGAAAGTCAGTCGGGAGGAGGTTCTTCTTACGATGGTTCTCTTATGATCATGCTTCAAAACAGACTTTCTGAAATGAAAAAAGAAATTGAAAATCTGAAAAAAAAGAGTGGAGAAAGTCCGGCTCTGTCTGAATACCGGGAAAGAGAAGAGAGACTTTGGAGAGAACATGCTGAAAAAGTAAAGGAAGCGTGGACTGCAAATCTTCTCCAAAGTTTAAATGCCACCGGATTTGATCCTGTGGAAAAAGAGCTGATAACCGAGGATTACAATATTATGCTCGATAAAATTAAAGAAGAGCAGATCCGATGGTATCACGGAGACCTCTCAACGGAAGAACTTACAGAAGCTTCTCAATATTATTCAAAAGAGTTTTTTGATAACATGTCCCATTCCATTGGGAAACAGAAAGCATCAATAGTTCTTGGTATAATCTTTCCCGATCCGATGGTAAGAAAAAAAATACTGGGACATTAAAAAAGAGTTCTATTCCTGATTCTCTTGTTCTTCAGCTATGCGACCCCTTAAAGCTGCCATTTCATCGTTGACCATAGTGATCTTTTCAAGAATGGATTTTATATGATGGAGCATTTCGCGACTATCTTTTACAAGAGTTTTTATGTTTGAAGCAACAACAGCAAAACCTTTGCCTGCTTCACCTGCTCTTGCTGCTTCAATTGATGCATTGATGGCAAGAATATCAATGTTTTTTGTAATTGCACTGAAGTCAACGATCGCTTTTCTTATTTCTCCGGTATTATAAAGGAGTTTATCTTCTATCCCTTTATATGTGGAAACGAAAAAAAGATTGAAAATATCAGAGATAAACATGAATTGCGATCTGTTAAAAATGGTGTGTGACGGTGTGGCAACGGAAAGGAGGTAATTATAAAAATCATTTCCGGGAAGAAGCACTGCAATGATATCAATATCAGGATATTTTACAACATCAAAAATAGCCGAAGTGACCGGTATCTGATGTTCCACAGCAAATTTTAATCCGGGAGCATTTTTTTTCTCATCAGCAACAAGAGCGATGTCAATGCCTTCTATCTGGTGTATTAGCTGAATGATATTAAGGTCTTCCCGACTTGCCCCTACAAAAGCTATTCTTTGAGCCATCTCTTCTCTCCTAAACAGTTCCCGGAATGTTACCATATTTTTAAATAAGTTCAAACTTTATTTAGTACGGTTTTTCTTGATAATCTAACAGTTTCTGGTATTTTTCTGATTTGGAGGACTGAGAATGAAGATATTGCTTATATTTACTTCCGTTATGTTTGGAGTTTTAGGGCAGGTTTTTTTTAAAAAAGCAGTTGACGGAATAGGAACGGTATCAATCGTGGATGCAGCGATAGTTTCGTTAAAGTCTCTCTACTTCTGGACTGGCGGTTTTCTTTATGGAGCATCGCTGATCCTCTGGATGAAGATACTTGCAGATACTGACCTTTCCTATGCGAGACCTTTTTCAGCTTTGGGGTATGTTGTTCTTACATTTATTGCTTATATTTATCTTGGAGAAACAATTTCTCCACTTAGATGGACCGGAATATTTCTTATTGCAGCAGGGGTTTTTCTTGTTGCCAGAACTTGAATTGATTAAACGGAGCTACCTATGAGAGAAAAACTGGAATTGTTAACAAAAGAATTTGATGAAATGATCAATGCCGCTTTAAAAAAAGAGGAAATTGAAAATATCAGGATCAATATTCTGGGTAAAAAGGGGACACTTACTTCTCTTATGAAAGATATGAGGGATCTTTCTGTTGATATGAAAAAAGAGGTAGGACAGCTTATTAACGAAATAAAAAAAGATATTGAAAAAAGGATCTCGGAAAAAATAGAGTTTATTAAAAATGAAGAAATAAATTTGAAGCTTCAAAATGAATGGGAAGATATCAGTTGGCCCGCTGAACCTGTACAAGGGACGATCCATCCTGTTTCGATAGTAAGAAAAGAGTTGGAAGAGCTTTTTTCTTCCATGGGTTTTGAAATTTTAGATGGACCGGAAATGGAAAATGAGTACAACAACTTCAATGCGCTGAACATACCTGACGATCATCCTGCCAGAGATACTCAGGATACATTCTGGTTGAGGAACGGCATGCTGCTCAGAACCCATACATCACCTGTTCAAATCAGAGGAATGGCGGGAAGAAAACCACCGTTCAAGTTCATTGCACCCGGTAAAACTTACAGAAACGAAGCAACTGATGCTTGTCATGAACACACCTTTCATCAGATAGAGGGCATGGTGGTGGATAAAGGTATAAGCATAGCGAACCTCATCTATACCCTTAAAGTGATAGTTTCCAATATTTTCGGCAAAGAAGTGGAAGTAAGGCTCCGTCCATCATATTTTCCTTTTGTTGAGCCGGGATTTGAGCTTGATTTCCGTTGTCAGATATGTGGCGGAACAGGGTGTCCAGTTTGTAAGCAGACAGGTTGGATAGAATATCTGGGATGCGGGATGATACATCCTGAAGTTCTTAAAAACGGAGGTATTGACAGCAGAGAGTTTCAGGGTTTTGCTTTTGGCGGCGGAGTAGAAAGACTTGTCATGATGAAATACGGAATAAATGATATCCGCCATTTTCATGGTGGTGATCTCCGCTTTTTAAAACAGTTTTAATGGAGTTTGAACATGAAGATATCATATAACTGGCTTAATGATCATATTGACTTGAAAGACACTGCTCCTGAAGATGTTGCGCAACTTCTCACCATGAAATCTGCGGAAGTTGAAAAAAGTGAATGGGTTAACGCCCATTTTGAGAAAGTGGTCGTAGCGGAAGTAAAAAAGGTTGAGCCTCATCCCGATTCCGATAAACTCAGGCTCGCAACGGTTTTTGACGGAAAAAGTGAAAGCAGAGTTGTTTGTGGAGCACCCAATGTTGCTGAAGGACAAAAAGTGGCTTATGCCGGAACCGGAACGGTTCTTCCGGGCAATTTTGAAATAAAACCTGTTAAGATCAGGGGTGTGGAAAGTTGCGGCATGATATGTGCTGAGGACGAACTGGGGATAGGTGAAGATCATGAAGGTATTATGGTGCTTGACAGTACACTTGAACCGGGCATTCCGCTCAGCGAACTATTTGGCGGGAAAGACTTTGTTCTTGAAATAGAAAACAAAACCATCAATCATCGTCCAGATCTTTGGGGACATTTCGGAATAGCGAGAGAACTTAAGGCGATCCTTAAAAAACCATGGAAAAATGAACTGAAATACAGAGGGCTAAACCCCGGCAAGACAGATGAATCATTCGAAATTGAAATATCTACAAAAAAGTGTCTCCATTATCTGGGTCTCAAGATAGGGAACATAAAAGTTGCCGAATCTCCAAAATGGCTTAAAACAAGACTTCAAAATGTCGGACTGAGGCCAATAAACAATGTTGTTGATATTTCGAATTTTGTCATGCTTGAAACAGGGCACCCTGTTCATGCTTTTGACAGATCAGAGATATCGGGAACTAAAATAATTATCAGAGATGGCGATGAAAATGAGAAATTTATAACTCTGGATGAAATTGAGAGAGTTTTAAATCAGGATGATGCTGTCATTGCTGATGAAAAGAAAGCACTTGCCATTGCAGGAGTAATGGGGGGATTGAACAGTGGAGTAAAAGACTCGACAACTGAAATTTTTCTTGAGTCCGCTCTTTTTTCTCCGACAGATATCCGTAAAACTGCCAACAGGCTTGATCTCAGAACGGATTCTTCAAGCCGTTTTGAAAAATCTCTTTGGATTGAAAACAGTTATATCGCAGTTCAGCGGTTTGTTGACCTCATACAGGAGGTGATCCCTTCTGCTGAGATAAGATCTGAACTTGCAGTTGCTGATAACAGCGAAGGTTACGGTTTTAAAGGGAATATTGAAATATCAACGGAAAAGATAAGGTCTGTTCTCGGTGTTGAGGAAAAAAAGCTTGGAAACCTGGAAATTATAGAGATCCTCTCATCACTTGATTTCAAAGTAACTGAAAACGGTGATATTTTATCTGTTGAAATACCTGATCACAGAAGAAGCAAAGATGTTTCCATCGGGGAAGATATCATTGAGGAAGTAGGGAGAATATATGGATACGGCAACATAGAGCCTCTTTCTCCCCTTTTTAATATGGATAGAGCGCCAATTAACAGTGAAGTTGTTAAAAAAGAAAAAGTGAGAGAACTTCTTGTAAAATCATTCTGTTCTCACGAAGTTATGAACTATGCTTTCGTGAAAATGGAAGATGTTGAAAGAGTTCCTTTTGATAGCAACAGGATCGTTCAGACAGTTGATGAAAGGGAAGCCCCGTTCCTGAGATACACAATGGTTCCGGGTATGCTGAAAAATCTTTTTGAAAATCTCAAAAATTATAAAGATTTCTCTCTTTTTGAATTTGGAAGGGTCTATTTTGATGACACCGAAAGAAAAAGACTTGCCGTTATAATTACCGGTAAAAATGCCCGGTTTCTTAAAACTAAAGAGATTCTTGCTTCCATTTCAAAAGAGCTTCGTACTCCACCTTTCAGGTTCAGCAGAATAAAGGATGATTTTATGTCGGGTGGAACGATCCTGCACCCCGGAAGATCTGCCGTTGTTTCAGCAATAAAAGATGACATAGGTATCATCGGGGAGATACATCCTCAGCTTCTGAAACAATATGGAATAAATGTTCCTGCCGCCTATATGGAAATAGATATCGAGCTCCTTTTTGACCTTCCGGAAAGGGCATTGAAGTTCACTCAACTTTTTAAGTTTCCTTCAACCTTTTTTGATGTTACGGTAATTGTTCCTGACAAAACCCCTTCGGAAGATCTGTTCAAAATAATTAAGAGATCTGTTGACGCTAAGTTGATGGTGGAAACTCAGATAGTTGATCATTTCAAAGGTGCTCCCATTCCTGAGGGACATTTAAGTATATCTTTCAGAATAGTTTTAAATGGAAAAGAGAGAACCCTTACTGCAAATGAGATGAGGTCGGCTCAACAGAAACTGTTTGAGGATTTCAGAAAAGCGGGTTATAAAATAAGCGGAGATTAAATTGTCCGGGATCATTATCAAAACTCCGGAGCAGATTGCCGGAATAAAAAATGCAGGTAAAGTTCTTGCGGAACTTTACAGCGAACTTAAAAAATATATTAAGCCGGGTATCAACACTCTCCAGATCGATTCCTATGCTGACCGGTTTATTAAAAAACGGGGTGGAATTCCCACATTTAAAACTGTCCCTGGATATAGGCACGCAACTTGTGTCGCAATAAATAACGAAGTTGTCCATGGAATACCGAGAAAAGATAAAGTTATCAAAAGAGGAGACATCGTTTCTGTTGACTGCGGTGTCACTCTTGACGGATTTATCGGGGACAGCACGGTTACATTTACCATGGCGGGAGCAACTGCGGAAACAAAAAAACTTGTTCAAATTACCAAAGAGTGTCTTGAGCTTGGTATAGCTGAATGTTTCCCCGGAAAAAGGATCGGAGATATCGGTGCGGCAATTCAAAGCCATGCAGAATCTAACGGTTTTTCCGTTGTTACCGAATATGTCGGGCACGGTACAGGTATAATGCTTCATGAAGAGCCGGCGATACCCCATTACGGCAACAGAAATGAAGGTGTTGAACTTGTGGAGGGGATGGTGCTTGCCATTGAGCCTATGATAAATCAGGGAAGTTCAAGAACAAGGGTTCAAAAAGATGGCTGGACAGTTGTAACGCTTGACGGAATGCTCAGCTGCCAGTTTGAACATACTGTTGCCGTAACTTCTGAAGGTCCGCAAATATTAACAAAAATATGACAGGAGGGGATGATGATAAAAAAAGCAGTATATATTTTCATTGTACTTTTTCTTCTTGCAAATTTTTCATGGGGCGGAAAGCCTCTTTGGAAACATATTATTCCCGGATCAGAAAGTATCACCGAACCGGCAAAAGATGGTGCGGAAAAAGGGCGGATTTTTATTGAAAAAGCGGGAGACACTATTAAAGAAGGTGGAGAAAAAGTCATCGATTCTTTTAAAAAAGTTCCAACAGCCGATATTCCTAAAGAAGACAGAGAGAAGCTTGAAGAAATAATCAGGGAAAGTTCTGATAAAAAGAAAAAACAAGATAAAGAAACAGATGACAGCAGGTAATTGATAAAGGAGATAGCAATGTCAGTTTACAAAGAACTTGAAAAAAGGGGTTTCATATCACAAATAACAGACAGTGAAATAGAGAAATATCTCGAAGAAAACAAAGTAACCGTTTACTGCGGGTTTGATCCTACTGCAGAAAGTCTTCATATTGGAAACCTTGTTCCCTTGATGGGACTTGCCCATTTTCAAAGATGCGGTCACACTGTTCTTCCTCTTGTGGGAGGGGCAACCGGAATGATAGGAGATCCGAGCGGAAAATCTGAAGAAAGGAATCTTCAGTCGGTCGGGCAGATAGAAAAAAACCTTGAAGCAATAAAAAAACAGATGGGAATAGTTCTTGATTTTGAAGGTGAAAACAAAGCTCAAATGGTCAACAACTATGACTGGACACATAAAATGTCGATCCTTGACTGGCTCAGAGATGTGGGGAAACATTTCACTATAAGCTACATGCTTGCAAAAGATTCTGTGAAAACAAGACTCGCATCAGAAAGCGGAATTTCATATACCGAATTCAGTTACATGACATTGCAGTCTTATGATTTTCTCCACCTTTACCGTAATTATGGCTGCACAATGCAGTTTGGAGGAAATGACCAATGGGGAAATATCACAGCCGGACTTGAACTTATCAGAAGAGTTGATGGTGGAAAAGCCTTCGGGATGACATTTCCGCTGGTAACTACTTCGACAGGTGAAAAATTTGGAAAAAGTGCAGGGAATGCAGTATGGCTGGATGCTGAAAAAACATCCCCTTATCAATATTATCAGTACTGGATAAATGTTAGCGATGAAGATGTGGAAAAAATGCTTAAATTGTTCACCTTTATTGATACTGAAGAAATTGATGGAATATGTGAAGAGCATAAAGCATCTCCCCATTTGAGAAAAGCTCAAACCTTTCTGGCGGAAGAAGCTACAAAAATAATGCACGGTGAGAAAGGGCTTGAAAGTGCAAAAAATGCAAGTGCCGCTCTTTTCGGAGGGGATCTTGAAGGGTTAAGCGAAAAAGAACTCAGAACGATTTTCAATGATGTCCCTTCAACAGTTTTGCAAAAAGAGGATATCGAGAAAGGGATAAACTTGTCAGATATTCTGGTCATTACAAAAATGCAATCGTCAAAAGGTAATGCAAGAAGGCTCATAGAACAGGGTGGATGCTATATAAATAACAGGAAAGTTACAGACGGTGAATTTACTGTTGACAAAAATTCGCTTCTTCACGATTCAATGATCATAATCCGTAACGGAAAAAAGAATTATCACCTTATATCATTAAAATAACGGTCAAACATTCCGGCAATTTCAACATCTCTGTTAATGACAACTATTTCTCTGTTTCTGTAACAACCCGATGCTGTCCAGTTCATTGATCCGAAGACGGTAGTTTTACCGTCAATAACCGCGAACTTATGGTGAAAAAGCGGATCTCCCGGCACAACATCATTATCAAAGAAAACATCAGCACCCAGAGATTTCAAATATCTTTTAGCACCTTTATTAACTTTTTTGTTTTCCCTTCCTATCCAGTTGTCAACAATGAGATTTATTGCAACCCCGTTTTTCAAAGCCCTTTTTAACCCGGTAATTACAGGATGTCGCAAAGTTAAAGTATAAACTGCTCCGTTAATATGATTTTCAGCTTTTATAAACTCATCTCTGATCGCCCTGCAGGCTCCTCCCGGTGTAAAATAGACCGTCCCTATTTCCGTGTCACATCCTTCAGGACACCTTCTTTCAATATTACCGGAAAAAAGAGCGTCTATTTCCTCTTCAAGTATTTTTGCAATTACAGGAACATCTCTGAAAAGGACTGCATTATTTGATGAAGTTGACAGATTTGATGCCATATTTGCAGATGTTATGACCACATCTTTAGAATCGACAACCAAAAATTTAGGGTGAACGATCCCCCTGTCACTTTCAATAAGAAAAAAAGGATACCGGGGCTTTACATTGTCACGGTTTCTTCCGGCAACAACTTTTACATCAATTCCTTCCCTATTCCTGTCTTCAAGCAAACGGGAAAAACGGGAGTCAGAAAAAGTGTAGGTTGCCACTTTAATGGATTTTTTTGCAGACATTGCCAATGAATGGTTCAGAGATCCTATTTCGTTGTCAAAATATACTGCATATTTCGGAAGAACTTCAATTTCTTCAACACTTTCAGTATATGATCCGACAGGGTGTTTTGGAAGTCGTGTTAAGAAAAAAAAGGAAAAAGAGATCGCAACTAAAAGAATAAATTCAAACTTAGGCAACTTTTTAAAAAAGTTCAATCCTCTTTTTTTATCCAACTGAAAATTCTCCTGTAAAGATCGTTTACAAGATCTGATATTGAACGGTCATGACGGGACAGTCTTGAAATTATCTCTTTTTCTCTTGAAACATCGGAAATTTTTATCCCGTAATCTTTCTTGAACTCAATTATCTCAGAAGCAATCCCCATCCTTTCAGATAAAAGTTTAACTATTTTGTCATCTATCCTGTCAATTTTTTTCCTGTGGTCAACAATGAACAAATTTGTCCTTTCCTCTGTTTTTTCTTTGATAAACTGAACCATTTTACAGAAAAGGGGAAAGGATATTGAAACCACAGGTTCATCGGGCTGAAAAGAAATGTTTCTGTCCAGAGCAATAACTGCAGAAAGCATTTCCATTCTATGATCATCAGAATGGGGCATGGAAAAGGAGGCTCTTTTTTTTAATTCCGGTATCACAGCAAAACCTGAATGATAGTCTATCGTTTCAAAAACAGCTCCTATCCGCTTCTTTGTCTCTTCCACCCTGTCACTTTCTTTATTCCTTAACCACTCACCGTCAGGAAGAAAAAACGGGAGCTTTGATCTTGCCGCCATATAAGCCATGAAAGGAACTTCATCAATAATTGAAGGAACCGCATCTTCCGGAATATTTAAAGTTCCATTTGAAAAAATGCCGCCGTTTCTGCTTTGGACAGAAAAACCGTTTTTCTTTTCATTAATATCTGTTATTGTTCCGCAGTTGTTAAGAAATCTGAAAGGTTCCATCCTCAGCTCTTCAGGAGTGAGGGAAGATATTTTGAAATCAATTCCGGCTATTACAGATACACAGCCTGCAATGAAAGCTGAAGACGGATCTCTGTATAAAGGGAGAGAATACCCTTTAAGTTCTTTTGCCGGAGTTACATGGATAGTATTCTCTTTATCTGAAATCTTTCCGCCCATTACCGACAAAAGGTACTCAGTGCTGTTCCTTGTTTTGCTCCGGTATGATAACTCTCCTCCCGACTTTAACATGCAAAGAATATGAAATCCTTTAAGTTGGGCACTTTGTTTTGAAAGTTCAGTTTTTACAGGAGGTGTTTCAAAAGAAGGAATAATCGTAATGATATCTTTATCAATAATGATTTCAGCTCTGTATAGCTGCGCAGCTTTAACAAAATCACTGTGATCTCTGTTCAGGAGAGATGTGTCTCCGGTAAAAAGAACTTTCCAACCTTTTAAGATGCTTATCCCCATCAAAAGACGGAGCATGGTTGCAGAGTTCCGGCAGTTGACAACTCTGTCCGGCTTTAAAGCGGCTCCTGATATCAACACCCCGTTTTTTTTCTTAACGACTTTCTTGCCGAATAAAGGAATAGCTTCAACAGCCGCTTCAATATCAAAGGAAAGGGGATGGACCAATGAAACTTCTACTTTATCCAAAGTAAGAAGCGAAAAGAGAAGTTGTCTTATAACTCCGCTTTTATCGGGGGGTATAAATTTTGTAAGGTCAGCTTTCTTCATTTAAAAAAGCATTTAATTTCATTATTTTCCCGTACATCTGCTCAAAAGCTTCAAAATTTAAAGACTGATAACCGTCAGAAAGGGCATTTGCAGGATTATAGTGCGTCTCTATCATTAAACCGTCAACTCCCAAAATCACTCCGGCAAGTGCAGCGGACGGAACATATTTTGCAATTCCGATAGCATGGGAAGGATCAAAAATAAGCGGCAGATGGCAGAGATCCTTGATTATTGGAATGGATGCGATATTTACTGAACTTCTTGTTTCGTCATCAAAACTCTGGATCCCTCTTTCACAAAGTATTACATTATCATTTCCGCCTGAAACAAGATACTCGGCACTTGAAAGAAAATCATCCACTTTTGCACTGAGAGATCTTTTTAAAAGAATCGGTTTTTTTGATTTACTGAGTGATTTCAAAAGAGCAAAATTCATCATGTTCCTGGCTCCCACCTGAATTATATCCACATACTCCTCAAAAAAACCGAGGTCACTCCCGTCAACTATCTCGGATACACATTTCATTTTATATCTGTCAGCTGTTTCTCTTAAAATTTTAAGCCCTTTTTTTCCAAGACCCTGAAAAGAATAAGGAGATGTTCTTAACTTATATGTTCCACCTCTCAATATTTTTACTCCCAGTCCCGAAAGAAATGAAGCTGTGGTATCTATGGAATCTTTGCTTTCAACGCTGCAAGGACCTGAAATTAAAGAAAACCCTTCCCCGATCTTTATCCCGTCACCAATATCTACAACAGTCTTTTCTTTCATATCTTTTGTAACAAGATAGTAAGGCTTTGATATTTTGATGATGTTTGCAACTCCGGGAAGTGCCCTGAACCTGTCAACATCACTTGTGGTGAAATCTCCCACCACAGGAATGAGGGTATATTTAACACCCATTAAAAGATTGTATGACATACCGTTTGCAGTAAGAGTTTCTTTTATCGTTTCAACAATTTCTTCAGGGGTATTTTTCTTTATGACAATTATCATGATCGGCAATATCTCCAATTGAAAATAACACACCTATACAACAGGATTATATACCTACTTTAAGTAAAAAAACAAAATTTTAATTACCTTGCTGAATTTTATTTACAAATTAAAAGGTTGAGCTATAATCTTTTTTACTGATACGGTCTGCAATAAAGGCATGGAGGTTCTCTGTTGTGATAAACATTAAAACACTGAGTTGTTTACTTGTTATAATATTTGTTTTTCCTCTGACTGCCAGAGATAAAACATCTGTTCTAAAAGCTTGTTTCAAATATGGTGCTCAAAACTTCATTGTTTCAACTGAAAATGAAGAAACAGCGGAAAATCTTGATTTTAATAAATATCGTGATTCCAACAGATTTATGAGAAAAATGAGGGTTCTTGTAAATGGGACTCAAACAAACTTTTTTAAACCGATAGATGATCACTGCATTACTATTTACAGGATCCCTCTCGGCAGACAGGAAGTTTCAATAGAATTTAAATCGGCGGCATATACCACACTGGAAGTGAAAAAACCATATTCAACCAACTTCCGGGCAAACCGTGTACATGAAGCTGTTTTTGAAGTTGAGGAAGGACCTGTTGCAAAGGTAAGGATTTTTCAGCAAAGCAACAATGTGTCGGTTTATCAGGCACTTGATAATGCCCAGATCCGCAACTGTGAAGAAGAGTGCAATGTTCCTGTGGGGATACCGATATATTTCAGGTTGAAATCACTTGATGAAAAAACCAGGTGCCCTGTGCAGTATGAAATGGTGGTTAAGACTGAAAGAGAAAAAAAACTGGATTGCTACAGTGACAGGAACATAAGAGCAATGCTTAATGAATATATAGATGAGAACAATGTTGAATGCAGAGTAAACCTCGAATATGCTTTTTTCAGAGTTTTCGGCGAGGGCTGTATCGTTAAAATGGAGCCGGATGCGGATGGGCTCAGACCTAAAAAGCCGGAGATAAAGATGATCCCTCTTGAAAGGCAGAGATATATCTATTTCTGGAGGATCAACGGGGGAGAAAAAATGCCCTATAACTTTACCGGTGACAGAAAAGGGATGGACAGAACTCCTGCAGAAGGTGATTTGATAGAACTTATAGAAGAGAGAAACCTTTGAGTTTAGGAATATTTATATCCGGCACAGGGACAAATATGGAAGCATTGATAAATGCTTTTTCTAAAGGCAACCTTGAAGGAGTTGATGATATTAAATTTGTTTTCAGTGACAGGAAAAATGCTCCGGGCATTAACAAAGCACAATCTGCAGGAATTCAGACAATTGTGCTCCCTAAAATGAAAGATGAGACAAAACCTGAGTATGAAAACAGGATGCTCGATGCTATCAGGGAATATGAGGTTGACATAATAGTGCTTGCAGGTTTTATGAAAATTTTAAGCCCGGTTTTTCTGAGCGGATTTAAAGGGAGGATTTTGAATATCCATCCTTCTATACTGCCGGCTTTTAAAGGTGTTGATGCTCAGAAACAGGCGTTTGACTATGGCGTGAAGATATCGGGATGTACTGTACATTTTGTTGATGACACTCTGGATGGGGGCCCGGTTATACTGCAAAAGGTTGTTGAAAGAGAGGATGATGATACTCCGGAAACATTTAAAAATAAAATACTCGAACAGGAACATAAGTTGCTGGTTGAAGCGGTTTCTATCGTGGCAACCGGCAGTTATGAGATCAGGGACAGATTTGTTCTGATTAAAAGGAGGAAATAATGAAGCTAAGAATTTTTCTTTTGGTGTTTTTTGCAGTTGCAGTTTCCTATTTTGCTGCTGACTATCTTTTCGTCAGCAGTGCAAAGCAAAATACAGAAACAGTGGCCAAAGGTCTTGTTACAAAAGCTGCGAACCTTTACAGGTTCATTTACAGATCTGATTCAATGTATGGTATCAGGGCTGCGGAAGAACTTGCAAAAAAACAGGAGCTGCTTGACGCCTTCGATCATAGAAGCTGGGAACGGGCAATAGCTGAAAGTGAAACCGATGTGGCTTCCGTTCAAGGAGAAAATGCCGCAATAGTAAGAGAAATAATGAGCAGGGTCCAAATCGAGCTTAATGTAATTACAAATATGAAATATGACAGGAACGATGCTCTTTTTGTTGTTGATTCTTTCGGTAATGTTGTTGCAAAAAACCTTGACGGACTTTTCGGGCACCAGAATCTCAGTGGGCACACACTTTTTTCTTCTGCCGTCAGAGGAATTTCAGATATTGATGTTGTAACTATCGCCGGAAGAACATATAAGGTAGTTGCTACTCCGATGTATATTGATGGTGAAATAGCGGGTGCTTATTGTTCCGGAGACCTTTTGAACAACGAATCTGCCAACAATATTGCAAATGCACTGAACGAAAGACAGGAGCCTATAATGGAAGGGGGCAGAATACAGTTTGCTTTTTTTAATAAGAACAGACTTATCGGATCCTCTCTTCCTCCTGAAACACATGAAGGATTCAGAAGGTATATAGAAGGCAACAAAAGTACTCTTGAAAACATACTTCAAGGTGGATCAAGGATCAACGAGTTTGACATTGATCTAGCAGGGGAAAAATTCTTTGTAAATATTTCAAAACACCCCGGACTTTCCGAAGATGGCGAAATGTTCTATGCAACTATGATATCAGCGGACAAGGTTATGGCTCCTTTGAAAGTTGCCCACCGGACACTTGGTGTTATTGCTATAGTTCTTATGGTTCTGGGATTGATACTTTCGATCGTTATAGACGAATATTTCAATAAGCCTGTTAATAAGTTCATGGAAAATATGCTTGAAATAATTAATGGTAACTTGAAGCATCGTTTTGACAATGATGCTGAAGGTGTTGAGGGCGCATTGAATCAGAATGCAAACATGATGATAGCCTCTCTTTTAGGTGAAAGAATTCCTGATAAAGATACAGGAGATAAATAATTTTAGATTTAGTGGAGGATAGATGAGTTCCTACAGCAGTTTAAATAAGGTAATGTTACTTGGAAGGCTTGGTAGAGATCCTGAAATAAAATATTCCGCTTCAGGTACAGCGATATGTAATCTTTCGGTAGCGACATCGGAAAGCATAAAAAAAGGGAACGACTTTGAAGAAAAAACTGAATGGCACAGAGTCGTTGTCTTTGGATCTCAAGCTGAAAATGCATCAAAATTTCTTAAAAAAGGGTCTCTGGTTTTCATTGAGGGGCGGATTCAGTACAGGTCATATCAGGACAAAGACGGTAATGACAGATATACGACAGAAATAGTTTCCAATATGGTGAGATTTCTTGATCTGAAAGATTCTTCCGGACAGGAAAGAACCTATCAGAGTAGTGGGAACGCTGTCCCTTCCGATGATAAACCGGCAAAAAATGAAGAACCGGCATCCATTGACAACGAAGAAGACGATCTTCCTTTTTAAGCCCGGAATTTTTTACAACAAAAATGAGCTGCACTTATTGCAGACAGCTCTTTTCAACTTGTGGAGGTTGTTTTGACCAGTGAAAAAACTGATCTTATCGGGCTGATAAAAGGAAAAGTTGATACCGGAACTTTTGAGGAGATAAAAAAAACGATATCTTTTCTTTCTCATGAACTGAAAAGGCCGCTTTCAAGTGCAGTTCTTTCTCTTCATACTGTAAAAGACGGTTATCTCGGAGACTTGACTGACTCCCAGAAAGAGATTCTGGATTCTGTTGCAACTGATCTTGACAAAATGACTGCTGTTATAATTGAAATGCTTGATGATCCCAGAAGGAGACATTGTGATGATGAACAACTCAACTGATCCCAACCCTCTTCTTTATACTGTCAAAGAAAGATGTAAAATGTGCTATACCTGTGTCAGAGAATGTCCGGCAAAAGCTATCAGGGTAATTTCAGGACAGGCTGAGATCATACCGGAAAGATGTATCTGCTGTGGAAACTGTGTCAATGTATGTTCACAGAATGCAAAAAGGGTGAGAGGCTCCATAGAGGCGGTTGAATCTCTTCTTCGGTCCGAGGATAAGTGCGTTGCGATCGTTGCTCCGAGCTTCCCTGCTGAATTTGAAGAAATAAAAGATTGCCGTATTTTTGTCTCAATGGTGAGAAAGCTTGGTTTTGACAAGGTTTGCGAAGTTGCATTTGGTGCCGACCTGGTTGCTTTAAAACACAAGGAGCTGATGAACGATCTTCCTCCCGGTTTTTTTCTTATTTCTTCCACATGTCCCGCCGTTGTAAATTATGTTGAGCACTATCACCCTGAACTGGTTGAGAACATTTCAAAAATAGTGAGCCCTATGGTTGCGATGGCAAAAGTTGTAAAGAAAAAATACGGTGACAATATCAAAGTGGTTTTTATAGGTCCATGTATTGCAAAAAAAGATGAAGCTACAGACCCCCTTGTGTTTGGAAATGTTAACAAAGTTCTTACTTTTCACGAATTGAGAAAATTCTTGAAATCAAAAAACATCTCTGCAGATTCAGTTGAGCCGTCTGAATTTGATCCTCCGCTTGGTGGCAGAGGGGCGATTTTTCCTGTTTCAAGAGGGATGCTTCAGACACTTAAAATGAACGAAGATATTTCTTCGGGAGTTGTTGTTGCAGAAGGGAGAGAAGATTTCACTGAAGCTTTGAAAGAATTTGAAGAAGGTCTAGTGAAGGACTATCATCTGGATCTTTTATGTTGCCAGGGATGTATAATGGGACCCGGAATGTCAAAAGATACAAAAAGGTTTGCCAGAAGAACCGGGGTGGCTGAATATGTAAAAGAAAAGTTGTCAAAGCTTGATATGGAACAGTGGCAAAAAGATATGGAAGAGTATTCAGAACTTGACCTTACAAGAGATTTTGTTGAAGACGATCAGAGAGTTGCTGTGCCGGGGAATGAGAAGATATGGGAAGTCTTAAGAGATATGGGAAAAAAAAGTGAGGATGATCTTCTTAATTGCGGAGCATGCGGTTATGAAACCTGTGTTCTTCATGCTGTTGCCATTTTAAAGGGTCTGGCAGAAAATGAAATGTGTCTTCCCTATACAATTGACAAGTTGCATAACTCAATAATTGAACTTGAAAAAACAAGAGCGGCACTTAAACACAGCGAAAAACTTGCCAGCATGGGACAACTTGCAGCGGGAATTGCACATGAAGTTAACAATCCGCTTGGTGTGGTGCTCCTTTATTCAAATCTGCTTCTTGATGAAATAGATAAAAACTCGGAAAATTATGAAGATATTAAGATGGTTGCTGAACAAGCTGAAAGATGCAAGAACATTGTTGGAGGACTTCTTAACTTTGCAAGGAGGAATGATGTAAACTACACTACGGTCAATGTTTTTGAAACTGTCAACTCTGTTGTGAAATCTATTTTGAGACCGGATAATATTGTTATTGAGATAATAGAAAGATCAAAGTTTCCCCAGGCGGAATTCGACCCTGAACAGATAAAGCAGGTGCTTACAAACCTCATAAAAAACAGTGCAGAGGCACTTGAAAACAGTGATGCAGGAAAAATAACCGTAACATTGAACGGCAATGAAAAAGAGTTGTCCATTACCATTGAAGATAATGGACCAGGGATAAAAAACATGGACAAAATATTTGTCCCTTTCTACACAACTAAGCCGGCAGGGAAGGGGACGGGACTCGGACTTCCGGTAAGCTACGGTATAGTTAAAATGCACAGAGGAGCAATAACAGCCATTTCAAATGCCGATATTTCAAAAGGTGCTACAGGAACTACATTTATAATAACTCTTCCACGGAAAAAACCTGAAATAAAAGGAGGGTCAAATGGAAACTCTTAAAGTTATTGTTATTGATGATGAAATGGGAATACGGGAAGGGGTCCGGAGAGTTCTCTCAAAGCTTATTCTTGAGTTGCCGCAGTCGGGGAAAACTGTTTCATTTGAAATAATCACTTTTGAAACAGGAGAGGCGGGAGTTGAAGGATTGAAAGAAAACAAGTTTGATATTTGTCTCCTGGACAATAAGCTTCCGGGAATTAATGGGACAGAAGTTCTTGAAATAATAAGAAAAGAGTGTTCACATAAACCACTTACAATAATGATAACAGCTTTTCCTTCAGTTGAAACTGCTGACATCGCAATGGCTCATGGAGCTTTTGATTTCCTTGGAAAACCTTTTAAGCCGGACGAACTTAAGACAATAATTCAAAAAGCGGCAGAGAAGGTATATGATCAGAATTAATGAAGATAACTTTCTACCCACATTCTGTAAGTTGCTAAATAAGGATTTCCAAAATTATATGGAGTTCCAGGTTCTGAGCTCATAGCGGAATTCATATTGCCGATAGATTTGCCAAATATGACGGGGTACTCTATCGGTTTCGTGCTGCCTAAGGTATAGTAGTAACCCATTCCAAATGGGTGGTAAAAACCGACAACATAATATTTCCCGGCATTGAAATTTATTGAAAGATCTGTAGGTCCATAATATCCGTTAGCACCTACAGTATGGTCGCTTCTATGAATTCTCGTATATGTTCCGCCCGGAGTATCTGATTCATATACCATTATGGGAACATTTATACCTGATGCACCTGACGGTTGCTGAAGATGTATTTTAAATCCGGTCACGACAGCATTTTTTGTTACTTCAAAAACATTTCCTCTGAATGCCGCCCCTTGAGATGTCCCGAATGTAGGACTGTCATTTGCAGTATATTCCTTAACCACTTGAGGCTCTGAATAACATTTTGCACTTGTTGCTCCATCCAGCCCGCAGAAGGGATAGAGAAAAGAAATAGTGCAGTTTTCTTCAAAACCCCATTCTGTACAGCCATTTGTCCCCGTCACACATTTCATAACATTGTTATTGTCACATGTTTTATGGTTCAATGTGCATATGTTGGTACAGTTTGGAACACATTCTGAAGTTCCGCCGCCAGTTTCACAAATGTAGGAATTACAGTATGTGTGTATGTCCCAGTCAAGGCAACCGTCTGTTCCTGTTACACATTCTTCGACATTATTTAAATGGCATCTCCTGCTCCCTTCGGGAGAGCATTTGTTTGTACAGACAGGCACTTCTTTTTCATCGCAGGTGGCAGTATCCCATCCTGAGCAGTCAGACAGACATTTGGCTTTTCCCCCGTCATAAAGAGAACTGTTTATGTCAACACAGTCTATGATGTTGCCGTCACAAACTTCATTTCCTTCAACTATGCCATTCCCGCATTCAGAATCTTCAAACTCATAGCAGAAATCTGTTTCCCAACCGTCGCATGTGCTGTTACAGTGAGCTATTCCTGATTCATATTTTACAGGATCAAGAATGGTACAGTCAATAGAGTTGCTGTCACAAACCTCTGTCCCCTCAACAATATCATTTCCGCATTCCATCGGAACTTTATCACAAGTAATGGTATCCCATCCCGAGCAATCATTCAGACATTTTGCCTTGCCTCCTTCAAAAAGTACAGGATCGATATCTACACAGTCGGTAACTTCACCCCGCTCACACACTTCGTTTCCTTCGACCACTCCATCTCCGCATACGGAAGTGTCTTCCCAGTCATCGGAAATTTCGCCGTTTTGATCTGTGGTACCTTTTCCATTGTCTGTGTCATCAACACCGGTCACATCACTGTCATTTGTCTTTGAAATAGTTTTGACAGAAGAGTTTCCGCATGAAAAAATTATAACTGTAAAAAACATTGCAGCCAACACAACGCCCCTTTTCATTTTTACCTCCACTAAAAAGGTTTCGACCATTATATTAATTAAGGAATTTACTTGCAATTACAATTTTTCAAATTGAGCTATCCATTTGACATTATAGACAACAGCAATATGATTTTAAGCAAGTTTTTTGAGAGGATGTGAGATGAAAGATTTATTTAAAAGATTTTTTCCTGTAACTGTAATTGTTCTTACAGTTCTGTTTGTTGTAATGCAAAGAGAAAAGGAAGAAACAGATGAAGGGTGCAGTATTGCAATTGAAACTGTGAGATCGTTCCTTCCGGAAGTTGAAAACATAAAGACAGTTGACCATGAGAACTGTTTCTTTGCACTGTTTGACAGTTCCGGAGATAGTCAGGGAATGCTTCTTAACAGCTCGGCACAAGCTGAAGATCCGTCCGGTTTCGGAGGAAAACTTGAAGTTTTTGTTTTGATAGACAACTCAGATACAGTACAAGGGGTTTTTCAGGGAAAACACAGTGAAACAGGCAGCTATATAAATTTACTTGAAAACAGGGGTTTTTATGAAAGCTGGAACGGATTGAAAGTTGAAGATGCCCTTGAAAAAGAAGTTGATGCCATAACCGGAGCCACAATGTCAAGCAACGCTGTGACTTTCATGGTAAAGAAAAACCTTCGTCTTTACGGGGGAAAAGATTTTTCCGGTATTTTTGTTAAAGAACCCTTTGATCCGGTTTCAGCAGCAGTTGTCATTTTCTTTGTTTTTTCGCTCATCTTTTTTCTTATGCCGGAAAAAACAAATAAATTCAGGATAATATTGCTTACATCATCTATCATTGTTCCTGGTATAATTGCAGCGCAAATGGCTTCAATGGAAATGTTTTTTAACTGGCTTAAAAACGGCATTTCAGGTGGAACAGCACCTTTTTTTATCATAATAGTTGTTTCGATGGTGATCACTCTTATAAAAAGGAGAAATATTTATTGTTATTACTACTGTCCGATGGGATCCCTTCAGGAAATGTTGCATAAAATACCTTCGCCTGTACTCCGTTTAAAACCTCCGGTACTGAAAACACTTTCTTATATAAGAACATTTTTTCTGCTGTTAATTGCCATTTTTATGGTGGCAAATATTTTTGAAGATCATTCTTTTTTTGAACCTTTTTCCTCATTCAGAATAAATGCGGCAGCAATTTCTTCCATGATAATTCTTATAATAAGTGCCGCATCAGCTATCTTTGTTCCCAGACCCTGGTGTAAACTGTGTCCCACCGGAGAAGTTTTTGATGCTGTGAAAAACTGCCGCAAAATCAAAGTAAAACAGGTTCAATAGACATATCCCAACCTTAACTTGAATGAAGCAGAGTGAGGTATATCGGCAAAACACCATTTGTAATATGTTTCAAACCCTGTAAAAAACTTTCTCCCCCAAAAGTAATCGAATCCCGTTTTAACATAAACTCCGGGAGAAAAAGATGCCGGAGTTTCATTCTTTACATGGTCACGGCTTATTGAAACGGTAAGATGAATTCCCGCTCCTCCAAATGGTTTGAACTTTTCCAAAAATGGAAGATAATATTTAGGTCCCAGCGAAATGGATGGAGAATGACAAAAATCGTAGTTGCTTCTAAAAAGGGGAGCTGAACCTTCCTGTTTTTTATGGACACTGAACGAGAGCGAAATATCGACATGAAGATTTTCCATAAGTCCCGGCTCATAGTTAAGAGAAAAGTTGAACCCGGAATGGTTGTTATCTTTGTAATCATGAAGTATTGAATATCCTGAAGAAAAAACAAAAAAATGGTCAAAAGATCCTTCACCGTAAAGCGGATAACGGAAAAAAATAAACAACAATGTGAAAAAAATGATCTTTTTCATTCTTTACTCAAACCTTTATCAATCCGTCAGGGAATTTTCCGGCATTTACATATCGGACATCCCCTTTTCTTACTAAAACTTTTCCCGGAGCCATCCCTTTCTTTTTAACAATATTTTTTCTTCGGGCAACCCACACATCTCCCTGAAGAGCTTTTTTTGCCTTGCTGTAATAAAGTGCAAGAATTGCACCGTTCAATATGTCATTTCTGCCCGGAACTTCATTTTTATCAATTTTCATCACAACATGACTGCCGCTCAGATCTTTTGCGTGAAACCACATATCGTGAGGTGAAGCGATTTTAAATGTCAACTCATCATTATCTTTTGCACCTTTTCCCACCAGATATATTCTTCCTTCTGAACTTTTGTACTGATGGAACGGTGAATGGACATTTTTGCCTTTTTTATTTGATAACCCACTATCAGAAAAGGATTCATCAATATCAAGGGAACCATTTTTCGCGGCGGCAATTTGACCGGCTGTCATTTCCATCCGTTTTCCGGTTTCAACTATGCCGTTTTTGTGTTTGGAAGCTTTCCTGAAAAAAAAGTTGAGGTTTTCAATGATAGTTTTTTGAGGATCGAGAAATATTTCTGTTTTTTTTCCGCTTAAAGAAAAAAGTTTCAATGATTTTTTTCTCAAGTTACCGTCCATACTGTATAAATTCGCTTTTATAGTCTGGGCTGCATCAAAAAATTTAACACTCATTTTTCTGTGTTCTTCAAGATCGGTTTCCAGTTTTTCTTTAAGTTTCTCAAGAGATTTCAGTTTTTTATCTAAATAAAGTTTTTTCCTTTCATCCTCTTTTTTTGCAGACGCATTAAAAAAAATATTTTCAAATTGAGTGGCATCTTCCGTTTCAGGCTCAATGTGTCCCATCGGCTTTTTAAGAAGTGC
>SLGQ01000132.1 GCA_007136595.1 Candidatus Sumerlaeota bacterium
ACTCTTCACCTTGAAACCATCTTGTGTTTGGAAGATATATCATATCAATGGTGTTCTCTTTAAGTTCGCGGATAAGATGGTTGACTGAAGTTTCGATACCCAGGTATCCCGCTTTTTCATCCTTGTAGAAATCGGGAACCTTGATCTTGATATGAAGCTTTTTCTGAAGATATTCAACAATAGGGATGACAGAAGTGTGATCTGAAATATTTATATCCCCTGTTTTTTTATCTTTCGGACGACCGACATGTGTCATCAGAATTATCTTTCCCCCCTTTGCATTGATATAGTACAAAGTTCCAAGCGTTGCATCAATTCGGTAAGGATCATAAATGTTCCCTTTTTTTACAACATTGTGGTCAACCCTCACAAGCACGACCTTGCCTCTGAGATCCGCATTCTGGATCAAAGGTAATTCTGTCAGATTCATAACCTGCCTCCCGAAAAAAGTTCATTAAATTGTATATCAAACAGAAAAATTAGTCAAAAAAGAAAGAGGTTTAAATTAAGAGTTTTCAGTCAAGAAGATGAACAAGAAGTCCGCTTCTCAGTTTAGGTTCGAACCATGTTGATTTCGGAGGCATTATCTGACCTGCATCAGCTACTCCCATGAGTTGTTCTATAGATGTAGGGTAGAGAGAAAACGCCATAGTGCATTCGCCACTGTCAACCCTTTTTTTAAGTTCTTCAGTCCCTCTGATCCCGCCTACAAAATCTATGTTTTCATCGCTTCTGGGGTCACCAATTCCGAGTATCGGTGAAAGAAGATTGTTCTGAAGTATTGCCACATCAAGACTGCTGACAGGATCTTCCGCCGGATAGGTGCCTTCTTTTGCTTTGATGATAGTCCACTCTCCATCCATATAAAGACCGAATTCTTTTGGAGATGCCGGTCTGTCGTCACCTTTTCTTGCGATCTCGAATTTTTCAAGAACTTTTTCCATGAACTGTTCTTTTGTAAGTCCGTTCATGGTGAAAAGAACTCTGTTGTAATCAAGTATTTTAAGTTGAGAAGCCGGAAAGAAAACGGAAAGAAAGTAGTTGTATTCTTTGTCGTCACTTGGATTGGGGTCATTTTTCATCCTTTCAGACTTTGCTCTTGCGGCACTTGCTGATCTATGGTGTCCGTCAGCTACATAAAGTATCGGAACATCATTTTTAAATGTTTCACTGATATGTTTTGTTATCATGTCGTTCTCTATTACCCACACAGTGTGACCTATCCCGTCATCCGCTGTGAAATCAACATTCGGAGGATTTTTTACTACCTCTGAAACAAGCTCATCTATTTTAGCATTGTCTCTGTATGTAAGGAAAACCGGTCCGGCATTGGCGTTGAGAGTTATTACATGTTTTGTTCTGTCATCTTCTTTTTTCTTTCTTGTGAACTCATGTTTTTTTATAAGGTCGTTGTTGTATTCATCGGCACTGGCACATCCTACAATTCCGTACTGTTCGTGACCGTTCATTGTCTGTCTGTATATATATAGCGTCGGCTTTGTATCTTGACGGAAAATCCCTTTTTCGATCATACCGTAAAAATTTTCTTTGCCTTTTTGATAAACCTTTTCGTCATAGAGATCGACATCTTCGGGAAGGTCTATCTCGGGTTTGTTGACATGAAGAAAAGAGTACTCATTGTCTTTTGCGAGTTCCCTTGCTTCCTGAGAGTTTAAAACATCGTAGGGGTAAGCCGCAACTTTGGATGCAAGTTCATCAACCGGTCTTACTGCTCTGAAAGGTCTTACTGTTACCATTATATCCTCCTAAAAAAAAAGTAATGCCACCACGCACAATGAGAATTTATTATACTGAAATGTTTTGTCAAGGATAAAAGGTGATTAAAGTAAAATGATAGAAAAGCAGCACATAAGCCGGATTCTGTTTATCCAGTCATTCATCTGGGACGACAGTTGCCTGCCGCCTCAAGCGGTCAACCCGGATGCTTCGGACGGGTCATCCTTATCTGCCTCGACAGATGGCATCTCTATTAGACCTTGCTCCGGAGGGGGTTTGCCATGCGAACTGTGTCACCACGGTCCCGGTGGGCTTTTACCCCGCCTTTTCACCTTTTCCCGTTAAGCCGGGTAGTTTGTTTTCTGTTGCACTTTCCGTAGCATTGCTGCTCCTGGCCGTTAGCCAGCCTCCTGCCCTTTGGAGTCCGGACTTTCCTCTGATACCGAGTATCAGCGACTGGTCGTGCTGCTTTTCAATTGTTCAAAGAACGATGTGGATTTTACTCAGATTCTTCACATTTACAAGGGATCAATATGCACTGACAGTTCGGACACACTTCAATTCTCTCCGATCTTAAAACCATATTGAAAAGTTCAGGAGGTAAAGTCATATTACATCCCATGCATATTTTATTTTGAGCATCTGCAATAGCTTTCCCGTTAGCAGAACTTTCAAGTATCCGCTGATATTTTCTGAAGACGGCAGGACGAATTTTTTCTGCAAGAGCCTCCCTGTTTTCATACATTTTTTCAAGATCACTATCAAGTGTTTCCATCGTTTTAATATTTTCTTCGATTTTCTTACGGTAATCGGCTATTTTCTGGACAGTTTCATCCTCAATGGCTTTGAGCTCCTCGTTTTTAAACTCTATTTCCCTTTCAATGTCTTTTATCTCATCTGACAGGTCTCTGTTAAACCTTTTTATATTATCTATCTCTCTAAGAAGAGCTCCATATTCTTCTTTATTTCTTATAGCCGACTGTTTTCCTGTGATCCCTTTAAGTTTATCTTCGCCTTTGTTAAGTATTTCAACCCTTTTCTGGCGTTCTTCATCCTGTATCGCAATACTGTTTCTAAGTTCCTTGAGCTTGTTTTCCATTTCTTCGATCTGCTCGTTAAGGTTTTCGTTTTGTTCGGGAATGCTGTCAAGGGTTTCTTCTTTTTCAAATATCTGAATATCCAGGATTTGAAGATCTTTAAGTTTTTTCAGTTCATTAAGCAATGGAGCCTCCATCTATTTCTGTTAACAAAAAATTATTTTGTCTGTTTAAGGTTTGGAAAGATTGAAAATGTAAGAGAGAGTCTAAAATTTTAAGAAAAACGGGTTTAATCAGTTCCAAAATGTACATAAGATCCTAAAAAAAAAAGCACTTGTCGTGACAAGTGCTTCCTAAAACTATTTTATTTCTACCAATATAAAAAAACGCCAAACATAACCCCCATAAAATATGGTGGGCCCAAGAGGATTCGAACCTCTGACCACCCGGTTATGAGCCGGGAGCTCTACCAACTGAGCTATAGGCCCGGTTAACGATTGTATGTATATAGTCGTATTTGTATAAATTGCAAATTTTTAATCAAAAAAAATTGGAATAAAGCAGTTTTTATGTAAATTATCGCCTGTGCGGATTGTCTTTTAATAATTAAAGGAGCACTCAAATGGAATATTTTGATATTGAAGGTGGAAGCGTAATGAGGGGGGAGTTCACCCCTTCCGGTAATAAAAACGAAGCTCTGCCGGTTCTTGCGGCTTCATTGCTTTGTAATGGCAAAGTTGTTTTAAAGAATGTCCCTGATATAAAAGATGTAAGAGTGATGATAGATATAATTGACAGTCTCGGTGTTCCGATCTCAAAAAGATCTCCGAATGAATTTGAGATAGATGCATCAAACCTTATTGATAAACCTCTCGATAAAGAGCTTTGCGGAAAAGTGAGGACTTCAATATTGTTTGCGGGACCTTTGCTTGCAAGGATCGGTAAGGTTATGCTGCCTCTTCCCGGAGGGGATGTCATAGGACGAAGGAGACTGGACACTCACTTTTTAGGTTTTGAAAAACTGGGAGCTGAATATTCTGCTGTTCAGGAGGGGTATGAGATCAAAGCTGATCAATTGAGGGGAGCTGATATTTTCCTTGACGAAGCAAGTGTTACTGCAACGGAAAACATTATTATGACGGCAGTTCTTGCAAAAGGTTCCACTATCATAAGAAATGCGGCATCTGAACCTCATGTCCAGGGGCTGTGCAGATTTCTTAATGGAATGGGAGCAAAGATAACAGGTGTCGGCACTAATGTGCTTTATATTGAGGGTGTACAAAATCTTGAACCGGCGGAACACACCATAGGTCCTGACTATATTGAAGCAGGGAGTTTCATCGCATTGTGTGCGATGACAGGAGGGGAGTTGACCGTTAAGAACACAGATGCTTATTCAATGGTGCCTGTGTTGAACGGACTGAAAAAAATCGGGATAAATTGTGAGTTGAAAGAAAAAGATATTTATGTCCCCCAACATCAGAGTCTTAAAATCCAAAAGGAAATGAACACCTCCATACCAAAAATAGATGACGGTCCCTGGCCTTCTTTCCCTTCAGATATGATGTCAATGGCGATAGTTGCGGCAACTCAGGCTGAGGGAACTATACTCTTTTTTGAAAAAATGTTTGAGAGCAGACTCTTTTTTGTTGACAGACTTATAAGCATGGGTGCTCAGATCATTCTATGTGATCCTCACAGAGTTGTTGTGTCAGGCTCTTCTCAACTTTATGGAACGAAACTGGACTCTCCCGATATAAGGGCTGGAATGGCGCTTGTAATGGCGGCAATATGTTCGAAAGGGAGAAGTCGTATATATAATATAGGACAAATAGACAGAGGATATGAAAAATTAGAGGAAAAATTGAAGAATTTGGGTGTAAACATTAATCGCAATAGAGCCTAAAAGGTGTTAAATGAGGGCTAAATTTTGCATAATTATATAACAATGATGTATTTTTTTAGTAAAAAAACTTGCTTTACAATTTTTTTTTGATATTGTCGTAGTATGTACTTTGATATTTATTTGCCTTTTGATTTGAGGAGAGAGTAAATGGTGGTGAATAATTTGAAAAAAACCAGAGAAAGGTTGCTTATGAGCAAATCCGAGCTGGCAAGAAAAGCCGGTGTATCAGTGCTTACTATCGACAGGATTGAAAAAGGGGGCAAAAGCAGAATGGAAACAAAAAGGAAAATTCTGCTGGCTTTGGGATTGTCTATAGAGGAAAAGACAAAGGTTTTCCCAAGTGACGAGGATTAATTCAGGAGGCAGGAATGTTTTACAGCAAACAGCTCTTGGGGCTTGATCTCGGATCCTATCTGATAAAGGCTGCGAGGGTTTCCAAAAAAAGAGGAAAATATTTCCTCAAGAAGTTCGGATTTATCTCAATTCCTGTTAATACTGTTGTTGACGGGAGTATCATGAATACCTATGAAATGAATGATGCGATCAAAACTCTTCTTAATAACCCGAAACTGAGGACAAAATACTGTTCTATAAGTATAGCGGGACACGGTATCATGAACAGGGTTATCAGTGTGCCGAAAGTTGGTGAAGAAGAATTTTACAATGCGTTGAAAGTGGAAGCTGAGACTCATGTGCCTCATGATATAAACGAAATATATTTTGACGGGATAAAAACAGATTTGGTCGAGGACGGAAAAGATAGGGTGATCCTTATAGCTGCAAGAAAAGATCTTGTGGGAGACTTCCTGCAAGTTGTCAAAGAAGCTAAGGTTACTCCAATGTCGGTTGAAATAGATGCTACGGCGCTTGCCAATATTTTTGATGTTAACTATCCCGAAGAAAAAGAAAATACTGTAGCAATTCTCAATGTAGGTGCTTCTAAAATAAATGTGGTAATAGTTTCAAATGGAAGTATCAGATTTTTCAGAGATGTTCTTACCGGAGGAAACTATATAACCGAGGAAATCACAAGAAGACTTAAAGTGAGTTTTCAGCAGGCGGAAAGTCTTAAATCAGGAATACACACTGGAGACGACACGATCCTTCCTAATCAGGTCGAAGAAGTTGTTGCCGATGTTGCTAAAAATATTGTTTCTGATGTTTCCAGGGTATTTGACTACTATACAAATACAAATCCTGAAGATGGGGTGACAAAAGTTTTTGTTACCGGTGGTACGACCAGAAGCCATACTTTTACCCAGAGCCTTAAATCAACTTTGGAAATGCCGGTTGAAAAGCTGAACCCTTTTAAAGAGATAACTGTTCCAGGAAATATAATGAGCAGTGAAGAAGTGGAAGATGTTTCCCATATAGCGGCAGTTAGTTTAGGATTGGCATTGCGGAGGATGGACGAAGCATGATAAGGATAAATCTATTACCGGTAAAGGAAGATAAATTCGCCAAAGAGGCGACAGATTTCCTTATAATTTTTGTTGCAGCCATTTCCCTTGTTCTTGTTCTACTCGTTTTAAACAGCAGAGTCCTTACAGAAATGGAAAAAGAGAGTGTGGCAAGAATTCAGGAAGCAGACAGAGAGATCGCGAACCTCAGGGTTATAATGGGTGAAATACAATCTCTGAAAGAGAAAAAAGAAGCTTTGCAAAGCAAAATGGATATGATCGTGAGGCTTCAACAGCAAAATATCGGACCTGTAAGAGTGCTTGATGAACTGTCTCTTAAACTTCCTTCAAGTAAAATATGGCTTGAAAAACTTACACTTAGAGGCAACAGGATCGACATAGATGGCTATACCCTTGAAAATCAGGAGGTTGCCAATTTTATGAACCAGCTTGAAAACTCAATGTTTTTTTCAGGTATAAATTTGAGAAAAGTTTCAAAGGATAGAGCTGTGAGAGGAGTGCAGACACTTTCGTATAATCTTAACG
Source organism: Candidatus Sumerlaeota bacterium (assembly GCA_007136595.1). GTDB lineage: Bacteria > UBP6 > UBA1177 > UBA1177 > UBA1177 > SLGQ01. Next base: position 6,627 of record SLGQ01000132.1, read on the forward strand.
CAAATGTTTATCTTGCCGGGCGGGCAGATGCTGCGAAAAAGACTGCTGAATAGAAACAATAACCGAAAGGGAGTTTTGGTATGAAAGCCCTGCTAATTAATATTGGAAAGTTAAAACAGATTTACAGGTATGGAGCTTTGCTGGCAGTATTGTTGATAATAGTTCTTGCTTATTATTTGACGGTATATATGCCACATCTCGAAAAAATGGAAAACCTGTTCAGACAGTTCAATTCAAAAAAGGCTGAATTTTCCAACATGGTCGTTCTCGTAAGAGACAGAGGACAGTTCATGGAGGAAGTTGAGGCACTGGATCGTGATTTGAAAGTTGCTGTAAGTATGCTGCCGGATAAAAAAGAGATCCCGGCACTGCTTAAGAAGCTTGCTGATGAGGCGGAAAAATTTGGACTTGAAGTTTATTACTTTGAGCCTCTCTCTGAAAGAAGAGTCGATTTTTATGCTGAAGTGCCTGTTTCAATGAAAGTTAAAGGAACTTTTCAGGAGTGCCTGGGTTTTTTTGATAGTGTCAACAAGTTGGCTCGTATTGTAAATATCAGCAATATTGAAATGAAAGTTGACTCCAGAAGACAGGAAGATCAAGCAGCAAAAACATTTGCCGGATTTCAGGCGAGCCGGACTGTGCTTGATGTTTCTTTCCGGGCAACTACTTACAGATTCCTTTCGGATGCTGAAACGGGAGGTGGATCATGATCAGAAAATTAACCCCCCTAATTAGATTTTTGGTCATTGCTTTAATTGGAAATATTTTTATTGCCTGCTCTAATGAATATAAGATAGAGCCTTTTGACTATAAAGCGGAATATGACAGGGTAAGTAAAACTCAGCCTGATAAGCCGGAAAGAAAGCCGCTTGATATTACTGATCTTACGAAAAGCAGGATGAGTTACCGTTATTCTCCTGTTGGAAAGAGAGATCCTTTCAGATCATATTTCGGTGATCCGGCATCTATGGTTCAGGAAAGGAAAATTGTAAGTGAATTGCAGAATTTTGATGTTTCAGAACTTAGGGTGACTGCCATTGTATGGGGTATAACAGAGCCCAGAGTTGTCATTGTTTCTCCGGATGGCAAGAGTCACATTGTTCGGACCGGAGGCTTTGTGGGTAAAAACTGGGGGAAAATAAGCAGAATACTTCCTGACAAAATTGAAATAGTGGAAACATATAAAGACCCGTTGGGTAGAAAAATAATTAATAAGCTTTATTTGGAACTTCCTATTAAAACAGCTTTGAGCCAGTCTGAAGCAGGAGATGAAAATGTCGGTTCGGTCTGGGGAGAAAGCGATGGTGCAGGAAGTGAAAAAAGTACAATTGAATAACAGTTAATATAACGGAGCTTGGAATGAAAAGTCTCAGGTTATCATTCGTTTTTCTGCTGATATTTGCAGCAGTAACTGTTTCGGCAAATGTTGCAGGCAATGACTGTCTGCTTTGTGTCGAAACCGGTGGAAAACTGGAAAACATCTCAGACAGCCCTGGAGAATCTTTTTACAGACTTCTTGATTCAAAGATAGAAGTTGTGAAAAAAGGTGAGCCGGTAAAAGGTCTTGAGGAGAAAGGCATTCGTAAAGGAGAGGTTAGCGGAGAATCGGTTTTCAAGTTTGAACTGAACACCGGGAATCATGAAACTATTTGGGAAACAACCAGATCCGGGAAAGAAACTGTCCGTATCGGCAGAATTGAAGATCTTGCTGCTCTTGACAGAACGATAGACCTTAAAAATGCCTCAGTAAGACTTGAAAACAGTTCTGAGCACATTAAGTTCGCTTTTACTGTTCAGCCGGATAGCGTCAGATTCTTTTCTTTGAAAGGACCCGACAGGCTGGTATTTGATTTTATCGGACTGAAGGGCAAAATGGCATCTTCTCAGGGAGTAAGGTTTGCCAATCATCCATCGGGGTTCAGAGTTGTAATTGAAAGGGATGTTCCTCAATATTTCAATTTGCAGCATGATAAAAGTTTCAAGCTGAACATGACAGGAGAGAAAGTTTTTGCATCTTTTAAACAAATTAAAGATGTTCCTATCAGAGTTGCAGAAAAGCCGGCAGAAAAACCGGCAGAGAATGTTCCTGAATATACTCCCAAAAACAAAGGTGTGGAAATCACAGGTTTGGCATTTGTAGGGCAGGATCCTGAAATACTTATGATAAAATCTGATTCTCAATTTGATGTTGAAAAAACTTCAAAAGGAAATGTTGTCCAATTTACAATTCCCGGTGCTTATCTCCCGGAAGATAAAGAACAGGTAATAGATGCTTCATCATTGAATGGGCCAGTTTCGGAACTTGCTATTTTCAACGATAAAGGCTCTGTAAAAATAGTTGCAAAAATGCAGTCTCCGGA
>SLGQ01000258.1 GCA_007136595.1 Candidatus Sumerlaeota bacterium
ATATACCTGTCAATTGAAACAAAAGAGCTTAACTCTCTATCAATGTTACTTTCATTCAAGGTTACAGCAACTTGATAATTTGTAATTGACCGATCCCTGTTTGTTACCACAAAATCTATTTCTTTTCCTGATTCATTTTGCCCGAAATTGATATGATTCCCATCTCTTTTCAGCTTAAGGAACACCGTGTTTTCAAGAAGTCTTGAATATGTTGGGAGAAAACCGCCGTAAAGAGCTGGAAATCCCGTGTCAACTGAATAAAACTTTTTAATTGTACTGAAAACACGGCTCTGCTTATATTCAAGTTTTTCCAGAGTATATAAGGCAAAAGTCTTAACAATAAAATCCACATAATTTGCAACTGTATCAGTTTTCACTTCATATCCGGCAGTTTTCAGATGTGTCGAAAGCCTCGCATAGCTGGTAATATTTCCTGTTCCCATAAAAAGATATTTTATTATCTGCTCAACGACAGCCGGTTGTCTGACACTAAAACGATTAACAACATCATCCAGAACAACTTTGCTAAGCACACCTTCAAGATAACTCTGCTTTGCTTTTTCAGTCGTTATCGAAACAAGTTCCGGCAATCCTCCAAAATTCAGATATTCTGCAAACAAGGCATTTATTTTATTAATATTTTCAAAATAATCATTTTCGCTTTTTATCTTTAAACCTCTAATCAGAACAAACTCTTTGAAATCAAACGGCAGAATTTTTATCTCAATAAATCTTCCAGCAAGATTTGAACCGAGTTCTGACGATAACAGCTCAGAATTCGAACCAGTCAAAATTATTTCTATATTTCTATATTTTTCATAAATTGTCCGAACAAATTTGTCCCAGTCTTTTACGAGTTGAATTTCGTCAAAAACTATCAGTCGTTTTCCTTCTTCAGCAATTTCATTCATAAAAAGCTGAAATACCTCATCAAGTAGCTTTGCGTTAGTTATTGATGCAAGAAGATAATCTTCAAAGTTAAGGTACAAGACATTTCTTCTTATTATCTTTTTTTCTGCTATCAACTGTGAAATCGTTTTCTGAACTAGAAATGATTTTCCACTTCTTCTAAATCCTGTAATGATTTTAATCGGTTTAGAGCCAATAAGTTCAAGTAGTTCGGGCTGATATGAGCGCAATATCCCTTCTGTTTGAGCGATTATTTTCTGCCACTCTAAAATAATAGTGGAAAAAACCGACTTGTCCATTTTGCTCCCCCATAAAGTGCAAAGACAGTCCATTTATACACCCTACAGGGTGACAAGTCAAGAAAAAACATGAGCGATGCTTGTTATAAAACCTCTGAATGGTTTGTCAAGCTGCAGTTAAATTTCTAATTCCCCGAAATAACAAAAATGATTGCTTTTATTGTGTCATAAAAAGTTGACAATTCAGGGGTATCTGAACACAATGGAAATTGTGCGAGGCTGTCCTTGGGGAAAGGGTTTTTTCGTAACCCGTCGGGACGATTCCTGAACTTTTGACAAATCGGAGTGTGCTATGAAAGAAAAACTTAACTTAAAGAGAACATTTGAGGAATTTGAAAGGGCGAAAGGACTTGTTCCCGGTGGAGTACTTGGGATAAGAAGACCTTACAACTTTGTTGAGGGAGAATATCCGATATTTTTTGAAAGTGGTAAAGGTGGAAGGGTTAAAGATATAGACGGAAATGAGTATATTGACTACCTTTGTGCCTATGGTCCGATCATAATCGGCTACAGAGAAGAAGAGATAGACGAAGCTGTCATTAAGCAAGTCAGAGACAAAGGTTTCTGCTTTTCACTTACTCAAACTCACCAGAATCAACTTGCTGAAAAACTTAACGAAATCATCCCCTGTGCAGAAATGAGCGTTTTTGTAAAAACCGGATCTGATGCAACCACAACTTCAATAAGAATTGCAAGAGCATATACCGGAAAACTTAAAATAATGAGATGCGGCTATCACGGCTGGCATGACTGGTGTGTTGAAGTAAAAGGTGGAATCCCTGAAAAACTTTATGAAGATATTCACGAATTCAGATACAATGACATTGAAGAACTTGAAGAGTTGCTTAAAATTCATGGAGATAACACAGCGGCAATAATAATGACACCTTTCGGACACCCGCTTGCCGCTAATATGGAAGAACCTGAAGTTGGTTTTCTTCAGAGGGCAAAAGAACTTGCCGCAAAATACGGTGCAGTTCTCATATTTGACGAAATAAGAACAGGTTTCAGAATGTCCATTGGCGGTGCTCAGGAATATTATGGAGTTACACCGGATCTTGCTGTTTTTGGAAAAGCTATGGCAAACGGCTATTCTATCGGTGCAGTTACAGGAAAAAAAGAGATCATGAAAATGGTTGAAAGCGAAGTTTTTATCTCTTCAACTTTCTTCCCTAACAGCTTGAGCTACATTGCCGCCCTTAAAACAATAGAAATCCTTGAAAGAGATAAAATCCTTGAAAAGATTTGGGAAAAGGGGAAATATTTTATGGATAGAGTTGATACTCTGCTTGAAAAATATGATGTCGGAGCAGAACAGTCAGGTGTTCCGCCAATGAACTTCATAACCTTCAAAAAGAATGAATCAAAATCGTACAAAGACAAAAGAAATGATTTTTATACACAGCTTATAAGAAGAGGCGTTTTCCTCCAGCCTTATCATCACGGTTATATTTGTTACCGCCACACTCAGGAAGATCTTGACTATACAATAAAGGCAATAGAAGAAGCACTTATCTATGTAAAAGAAAATTATTCCGATTAATAACGGGGGCGATATGAGCGAGAACTTGAAAAAAGGAACCGGAGAGCTTTTCACAAATGTCGATCCCGACAAAATGAGAGCTTTTGTGCGGGAAAAGAACAAAAAAATGTTGTCGAAAATAACAACGGTCAAAGAAGCCGTTGAAAAATTTGTAAGTGACGGCGACTATGTTGCTGCTGGCGGTTTCGGTGGAGTAAGAATTCCTGTTGCCGTTATCCATGAAATAATCCGTCAGGGGAGAAAAAACCTTGGATTTTCAGGACATGTTTCAACTCATGACTGCCAGTTGCTCAGTGCCGGTGAATGTTTTGACCGGTGCGATGCCGCATACATCGTAGGTCTTGAAGCAAGAGGCCTTTCCAGCAATGCAAGAAGAGTTTTTCAGTCCGGAAAAATAAATGTAACGGAATGGTCAAACGGTGCTTTGTCGTGGCGTTTTAAAGCGGCGGCTATGGGTGTTCCCTTTCTCCCGATAAGATCGATGCTCGGAACAGATACTTTTAACCGATCTGCTGCAAAAGAGATGCTGTGTCCTTTTACAGGCAAAAAAGTTGCAGCAGTTCCGGCACTTTATCCTGATGTTGCAATAATTCATGTTCATCGTGCCGACATATATGGAAACTGCCAGATAGATGGAATAGTTGTTGCCGATGATGATATAGCAAAAGCGGCGAAAAAAGTTATCATAACCACCGAAAAACTTGTTGATAACGATGAAATCAGAAGAGAGCCTAACAGAACGGTCATCCCGTACTGGACAGTTGATGCTGTAATAGAGGTTCCTTTCGGAAGTTATCCCGGGAATATGCCGGGGCTCTATTTTTCCGATGAAGAACATTTAAGTGAGTGGCTTAAAGTTGAAAAAGATGAGCAGTTATTTAAAGAGTTTCTGGAAAAAAATATCCATTCATGCAAAAACTTTTCGGAGTACCTCGAAAAGAATGGCGGAATGGAAAAAATGAACAAACTTATCCAACAGGAACATCTTTTAAAGTAGGAGGGAAAAATGACCCGTTACAATAATATGGAACTTATGATAACAATTGCAGCAAGAACACTTGAAGACGGAGCAATAGTTCTTGTCGGAACAGGTGTTCCTGTGGCAACGGCTATGCTTGCACAGATGACCCATGCACCTGATCTTACTATTCTTTTTGAAGCAGGCGGTGTGGCTCCACTCCTTCCTACAATGCCTATCTCGGTAGGTGATTCAAGAACAACTTTCAAATCTTTGAAAGCCACGACAATGGCAGAGATCATGGAATTTTGTCAGACAGGAATGGTTGATTACTGCTTTCTTGGCGGAGCACAGATAGACAAATACGGCAACCTTAACTCTACAATAATAGGCGATGATTACAAAAAACCTAAAACCAGATTCCCTGGAAGCGGCGGAGCAAATGATCTTGCAAGTCTGTGCTGGAGAACAATGGTTGTAACACCTCAGAATGATAAAAGATTTGTGGTTAAACCTGACTTCATAACAACTCCGGGATTTCTTGAGGGCGGTACAAGCAGAGTTGATGCAGGTCTTCCGAAAGATACAGGTCCTTACAGAGTCATTACCGACATAGGAGTTTACGGCTATCATCCTGAAACAAAAGAGATGATGCTCCTTTCTCTACATCCCGGCAAAACCATTGAAGATGTCAAAGCAAATTCAAGTTTTGAAATACTTATACCTGAAAAATACGACATGACAACAGAACCGACAGACGAAGAGCTTGAAGTTCTCAGAGAAAAAGTGGATCCTACAAGAGTTATAATAGGGAGGGGCTGATGAATAAAATGGTAATAACCTGTGCGATTTGCGGTGCTGAAACAACAAAAGAACATAACCCCAACCTGCCTGTAACTCCAGAGGAACTCGCCCAGGCAACTTATGATGCATACCTTGCCGGAGCTTCAATAGTTCATCTTCATGTAAGAGACAAAAAAGGAAAAGCAACAATGGATGTTGATATTTTTGCACAAACCATAAAGCTTATCCGTGAAAAGTGTGATATCGTTATTGAAGTTACTACCGGCGGCGGAGTCGGAATGAGCGATGAAGAGAGAATGCAAGTGCTCGAACTTAAGCCTGAAATGGCATCTCTTGACTGCGGAACTGTCAATTTCGGGGACGAGTTCATAGTAAACACTCTTCCTTCAATGAGAAATTATGCAAAAAAGATGAAAGAGTACGGTGTGAGACCGACACTTGAATGTTTCGATCTTTCCCATATTTATGCTGCGGAAGTTATTATAAAAGAGGGGCTTGTGGAGCCTCCTTTCCATTATGGATTTGTGATGAATGTTCCCGGCGGTGTAAAGTATGATGTTGAAACTCTTGACTTTTTTGTAAGAAGAATCCCCAAGGGAAGTTTCTGGACAGTCATGGGTATAGGTGGCAGAGCGTCTCTTCTTTCCCATTACGGAGCCTTGTCTTTAAACGGTTTTATCCGTGTAGGTTTTGAAGATAATGTCTATTATTCAAAAGGGGTACTTGCAAAAAGTAATGCCCAGCTTGTAGAAAGAGCTGTAAGAATTGCAAAAGAAGGGGGATACGAAATAGCGACACCTAAAGATGTAAGAGAATTGCTGAAACTCAGAACTGCTTAATAAATTGGAGGAAAAAGTGAATAGACAGGGAAGTCCTTTCGGAACACACAGAGTCATTGAGCCTGCTGGAGTCCTTCCGCAGCCTGCAAAAAAAATCTGCAATAAAATGAATGAGATATACGATAATGAAATAAGAGTCAATGTTGAAGTTCTCAATGTTGATTCTGCCAGTTTTACTCAGATAAAAGAGCAGGCAGACGGAGATATCGAAAAAATAAAAGAGATAATTTTAAACATTGTAAATGAATGCGGAAAGCTTAAAAACCCTGTTACAGGATCCGGCGGAATGTTCATCGGGACAGTTGACAAAGTGGGTGAAGCCATAAAGGGCAAAAAGGGAATAAAAGCGGGTGACAAAATTGCAAGTCTCGTCTCTCTTTCGCTTACTCCACTTAGAATTGATGAGATAATTGAAGTAAGAAAAGAGATTGATCAAGTTGTCATAAAAGGTCAGGCAATACTTTTTGAAAGCGGAATTTTTTCTGTGCTTCCTGACGACATTCCTCAAAGACTCGCTCTTGCCGTACTTGATGTATGCGGAGCTCCTGCTCAGACCGCAAGACTTGTTAAATCGGGCGATACAGTTGCAATAATAGGAGCCTGCGGAAAATCAGGAATTCTTTGTGCTTATGAAGCAAGAAAAAGGGCGGGAGTTAACGGAAAAGTGATCGGGATTGAATATAACAGAGAAAATTTTGATGCTGTGAACAAGATGGGTTTTTATGATGAACTTATCCAGCTTGATGCCACAGATTCTGTATCATGCCATGAAAAGATCCTTGAGCTTACAAACGGGGAACTTTGCGATGTAGTCATTAACAATGTGAATATTCCAAATACTGAAATGGGTTCCATTTTAATGTGCAAAGATATGGGAACCATCTATTTTTTCAGCATGGCAACCTCTTTTACAAAAGCGGCTCTTGGAGCTGAAGGTGTAGGAAAGGATGTAAACATGATCGTCGGCAACGGTTATGCAAAAGACCACGATTTGATAACACTTGATATTATTAGAAAAAGCAAAGATATCCGCGAATACTATGAAAAACTCTATGCCTAATACCGGAGAATTAAGATGGTGAGAAAATACAGTGAAGTTGATTACAAGGCAGTTCCTCTTTTTAAAGATGTAAAAAATGAAGACTGGAACGATTGGAAATGGCAGCTTAAAAATGCAATAAGAGATGTAGATACACTTGAAAAAGTTGTCGAAATAACTGCCGATGAACGAGAGAAGCTTGAAAAGTGTCTTACAAAATTCAGAATGGCGATAACTCCTTATTATGCGGCTCTGATGGATAAACGCGACCGGAGCTGTCCTGTCAGATTGCAGACAATTCCTTCTATAAGTGAGCTTCACGATGATCCAAGCGACCTTGACGATCCCCTTCATGAAGATGTTGACTCTCCTACTCCGGGACTTACCCACAGATACCCCGACCGTGCTTTGATGCTTGTTACAAATGTATGCTCAATGTACTGCCGTCACTGCACCAGAAGAAGAGTTGTCGGTTTTGAGGATTCCAATTTTTCTCAGATAAATGTTGATAATGCAATTGAATACATAAAAAATACTCCTGTTATCAGGGATGTCATAATTTCTGGAGGAGATCCTTTTGTTCTAAGTGATGAAAAACTGGAGTATGTCCTTAAAAAACTTAGGGAAATTGAACATGTGGAAATAATCCGCATAGGCAGCAGAATGCCGGTGGTTCTTCCACAGAGAATAACGGATAACCTAGTAAATATGATTAAAAAATACCACCCGGTATATGTCAACACACATTTTAACCATCATAAAGAAATAACAAAAGAGGCAAAAGAAGCATGTGAGAAACTTGCCAATGCCGGAATAAATCTTGGAAATCAGTCGGTACTTCTGAGCGGTGTCAATGACTGTCCCCAGACCATGAAAAGACTTCTCCACGAACTTCTGATGATAAGGGTTAAACCTTACTACATTTATCAGTGTGATCTCTCAAAAGGAATAAGTCATTTCAGGACAACAGTTTCAAGAGGCATTGAAATAATTGAAAATCTCCGGGGACATACTTCAGGAATAGCTGTTCCCACTTTTGTTGTTGACGCACCGGGCGGCGGCGGAAAGATCCCTGTTATGCCGAGCTATCTCATCAGTCAGTCCAACAAATACTCAATTCTTAGAAACTATGAAGGTGTTATCACAACTTACTCCGAGCCTTCGGGATACACTCCGAGTATTATATGTGAAGATGATAAATATAGATCAAAAGATGGGCTGGCGCTGTTGCTTAATGGTGAAAAACTGACTCTTCAGCCTGAAGATCTCGGCCGGAGAAAAAGAAAAAAGAATGAAGAGAAATAATGGAAACATTCTTTCCCAAAGGACAGTTTTTATTACCGGAAGCGAAAAAAATGCCGGAAAAACAACATTTCTCAACTACGCTTTAAGATCTTTAAGGGGTGAAACCTCCCCCGCTTTTTTAACTATAGGGATAGACGGAGAAACAAAAGATATAATTTTCGGAAATCCTAAACCACAGATATATACTGAACCGGGCGATTTTTTAATTACAACAGATTCCATGATATCCCGCAGTGGAGGGGTTTTTGAGATAAGAGAGGTTTTTCCTTTCAGGACAGTGCTTGGGAGACTTGTGCTTCTAAAAACTCTCAGAGGAGGCTTTGTTGAGCTTGTGGGACCTGAAGACAATCATCAACTTTCTCAAGTTATCAGACATTTAAAAGAAGAAGAGGGTTGCGGGACGATTCTGATAGACGGTGCGGTAAACCGCATAACTCAGGTTGCGGCAGGTCTGGATGCCGGTTTTGTGTTTGTTTCTAAGATTTCAAGACAAAATTTTAAGAGCGGGACCGAAAAAATAAAAAAACTTTCAATTCTTGAAAAAATCCCGAAATTGCCTGAAAATACTGATGTTTCAAGTGCATGGTTTCATAAAGGTGCTCTGACTGAAACAACTATGCTGTCAATACCGCCTGATGCAAAAACGGTGGTAATAGATGATTTTACAAAAATATTTCTTTCTTTAAATCAGTTAAAAGATCTGCAAAACAAAAAGGAGCTTTTCTTCAGAGATGTTTTTGATCTTCTTTTTATTGTGGCAAATCTTGCAGAAGTTGAAAAAGAAGAGTTTCTTCAAAGCGTTGAAGGATACGGCATAACTGATAAAATTGTTTTTAACCCTTATCAGTCAGATAGGTGAAAAAGTGAAAAACAAGTTATTAAAATTTGTAGAATTTGAGAACTTTTATTCAAACTATAAGCCGCTGACCCCTTACGGGATCAGATCAAAAAACAGTTGGCAGCTTTTTAAAGATGGAGCAGTGCTTAAAATTCATCATGATACTATTGATGCGACTCTGAATTTTAGAAAAAATAAACCGCAGAATGTTGATAAGATCGAGTATCATCTAAAAAGGATTCCGGAACTTCCAATGATTGATAACCAGGATCTTGATGCAACGGAGCTGTTTCTTGTTAAAAAATTCCTTATAAATTTCAAACATGTTTCTGAGCTTTTCGGGATTGAAGGGAAAGAGATTTTTGAGTGCGGTTTTGAATCCGATGCTCTTTTAAAAGAGTTTTTAAAAGGTGGTGTGGAAGAATCTTTTCACATTTCAG